>JADFOF010000031.1 GCA_022563015.1 Planctomycetota bacterium | reverse complement strand
TGCAGGCATGGCGGCGAGCGCTGCCGGATCAGTCGACGATGAGCCGGCGCATGCGCAGTGGATCGCTGCGCAAGGAACTCTCGTCGCTGCTGCACCATGTGCAGGCGTCGCTGCCCGACGGGCGGCTCGTGTTCACCGACGGCAAGGCGTTCGAGCTGTCCGATCGCACCTCCGATCCTGACGCGGCGAACGGCCGCGGCGCGGGACATATGGCGAGGGGCTTTCGGCTGCACGTGGTGACCGATGATCGGGACCGCGTCCTGGGATGGGACGTAACTCCTATGAATAAAGCGGAAATGGAGGTGACGCGTGAGATTGTCAGGGCCATGCCCAGGCCGCCCAGGGCGAGGATGATCATCGCCGACGCGGGGTACGACTCGAACAAGTTGTACGACGCGGTGGCGTCGCGCGGCATGCGCCTGATCGCGCCGCGACGCAAGCGAGGCCGCGGGCTCGGTTGGCGACAGCATCACCGGCATCGGCTCCAGGCCATCACACTCATCGAGCAGCGCGGCGGATGGATGTGGCCGATGCTGCGCACGAAACGCTGGACGATCGAACGCTTCTTCGCCGGACTCGTGACCTCCGGCGTCGGCGCCAACGGCCTGCCCACATGGGTGCGCCGGCTGCACAGGGTCACACTCTGGCTCGGCGCCAAACTCGTCATCAACGCCGCCAGGATCGCACGAAATCACGCCGCACTTGCATAATCCTCCGTCGGCGACGGGGGAGGAGGGGGGTCAGAGGTTTTCGTAGGCGGTGTCGCGATTGGTGCGTCGGGCGACTTCGCTGGCGTAGCGGCGGCCGAGAATTGCGTGGTTGTTGCGGGCCCAGTCGGTCAGGCGAGTGGTGCCTGTGGCCGGCGCGTCCGAGTCGAGCAGAGAGCGCATGAGCCCCTCGATCTCCTCGCGCGTGATGACGACGTCCTTGACGATGGGGTTGAGGAGCCTGCTGACGATGTAGCCGGCGGCGGGGGGAACGCTGATGACGGGCCTGCGGATGCCGATGATCCGGGCGATGGTGTTGACGAGCTGTCGGTAGGTGAACGCTTCTGGGCCGACGGCGTCGATGGTGATGTCGTCGTCGCGTGCGGCGCAGTCGATCATGAGCTCTGCCATGTCGTCGACGTGGATCGGGCGGAGCCGATACAAGCCGTCGCCGAAGACGCCGAACACGGGAAGGTGGCGCAGGATCCACGAGATGTTGTTGACGAGGATGTCGCCTCGGCCGAAGAGGACGGCCGGGCGGACGATCGCGTGGGGCAGGCCGGTGTCGCCCAGCGCGTCTTCGAGCGCGTGCTTGCCGTTGTAGTAGGCGAGGTCGTCGGCCTTGTCGGCGTGGAGGATGCTGACGTGGACGATGCGTCGTACGCGGGCGCGCCTGGCGGCGGCGAAGAGGGCGCGCGTGTTTGCGACGGCCTGGTCGAAGGTGAAGAGGCGGTGGTTGAAGCGGACCCAGTAGGTGTTGTAGAGGATCTCGGCGCCGTCGAGGGAGCGTGCGAGGGCGTCGGGATCGTCAAAGGCGAGGGGTTTGATGTCGAGGCGGTCGCCGAAGGGGTTGGGGCGATTGGGGGAGTTTGTGAGCGTGCGGACCCGGACGCCGCGATCGAGCAGGCGCTCGGCGACGGCCCTGCCGGTGTAGCCCAGTGCGCCGGTGACAACGTGGAGCGGTGGCATGACGGTGGAGTGTATGGGAGAACGTCGGTGGAATCGCGGTCGGCGGGCGCCGGGTCGACGGGTGGTTGGGGGGACGGTCGTGGCGTGCGATATTTTTGTTCTTTTCTGGGAAGGTCTTGACGGGACAGATTGTTGTATATACACTCGACGGCGAGTGAAGGAGGATCTGCGATGGCCCGACAGGGGGCGACAGTCGAACGGGTGGCGCGCGAGTGTCTGGTGACGCGTGTGCGGCTGCTTGATCGGGTGCTGTGCGGCGTGTACGACGCGGCGCTGAGGCCTCACGGGCTTCGGGCGACGCAGATGAGCTTGCTGGTGGCGTTGAGCGTGCGCGGCGAGGGCACGGCGACGGGGCTGGGGGGGGCACTGTGCATGGACCGGAGCACGCTGAGCCGGAATCTGGAGCGGCTGATCGGGCGCGGCTGGGTGCGGGAGCGCGAGGGAGTGGACGGGCGGAGCAAGCTGTTGAGCGTGACATCGGCGGGGCGCAAGCGGGTTGAGCGGGCGTTGCCGGCGTGGGAGAGCGCGCAGCGGAGAGCGCGCTCGATGCTGGGCAAGGAGGGCGTGGCGGCGTTGTGCGGGGCGGCGTCGCGGGTCCGACGTGCGACGGAGACGGTCTGACGTGCCGTGCGGCCTTGTGGGCCGACGCGGCTTTTGGTTCGGCGTTATAGTTGTATATGCAACTACTTTCAACGGGTTGCAGAAAGGAGATTCGCGATGGCACGGAACGGAACATTGAGGTTGACGGCGTTTGCGGCAGTGCTGAGCGGTCTGGCGACGGGCGGGCCGGCGCAGGCTCAGCAGCGGACCGGGATCGGGGAAGAGGCGTATTCCAACTTCTTTGAGAACGCGCCCGAGGGCTTCATCCCGCCGCCGCTGCACCCGGAGGGTGTGCGGCTGCGGACCGAGGAGCTGGGCGAGGGGGTGTACGCGCTGTTCTCGGATCACCCAGGGGTGGACAACAGCGGGTTCATCGTGGGCGAGCGCGGGGTGCTGGTGATCGACGCGCACATTAACGGGGAGATGGCGCGTCAGATCCAGAGCGCCGTGAGCGCGGTCACGGACCGACCGATCCTGTACCTGGTGAACACCAATTATCATGGGGACCACACGTTTGGGAACTCGTCGTTCCCGGCGGAGACGAAGATCATCGCGCATCGGGCGACGGCGGAGCGCATGCGGCGTTTTGAGCACGAGCGGGAGTTCCTGCTGCCGACGGTGAACGGGGATACGAGTGTGTATGCCGACGCGACGCTGCGCCTGCCGGACATCACGTTCGAGGAGTCGTTGCGGATCGATCTGGGCGGACGCGTGGTCGAGGTGTGGCACTTTGGCCGGGGCAACACGCCGGGGGACACTGTGGTGTATGCGCCGGACGCGAAGGCCGCGTGGACGGGGAACCTCGTGGTCGGCGAGGAGTCGATCGCGGTTGTATTCGAGGGGCGCACGAGCGAATACCTTGCGACGATCGCGCGGCTGGCTGGAACGCTGGACATCCGTACGATCGTGCCGGGGCACGGATTCAAGACGACGGGCGCGACGCTGGGACGGTACATGGCGTATCTGAGTTCGCTGCTCAATGACGTGAGAAGGGCGTTCGACGCGGGGTGGACGGAGGAGGAGACGGTCGCGGCGCTATCTTTGGAAGAGCGCTGGCTGCCGGCGGCGGATTCGCAGCTTGCGGCCTTGCGGCCGTTCTTTGTGGGGCTGCACCGGCTGAACGTTCAGCAGACCTACCTGGACTTGGCCGGGCGGTAGCTCAAGGTGCGTTTGAATCGGTCCGGGCGTGAAGAGCGCCCGGGCCGACTTCGTCTTGGGCGGTGGTTTCACCGGATGAGCGGTTCGAATCCGACGGTGCGGCGCGGCCGTGCCGGGCATGGGGCGGCGCGGGTTTCCGCCGGCATCGAGACTACTTGATCGTGACGGAGCTGTTGATCCGGGCGTTGGTCTCGGTATCGATGGCGAAGATATAGATGGTGCGGCCGGAGAGTGCGCCGGCGTTCTCGAAGACGAACTGACGGGCGGTCTCCTGCCCGGGCAGGAGGTTGCCGATGGTCGCGTTCTGTCGGCTGAGGCCCGGGGCGCGGGCGGCGATCACGAGCGTCCTGGATGCGGAGCCGATGTTGCGGTAGCGGGCCTCGACGACGAGCGCGTTTCGGCTGTTCCTGCGGACGAAGCGATAGGTGATCGCCTGCTCCAGGCCCGGCAGGCCGACCGTGAAGGGCAGCGCGTGCGTGACACGGTAGTTTCGGGTGGCGGAGATTTCGAGCTCGAGGACGAGCTGGGCGGGGCCCGCCTCCTGGTTGGTGTCGAACTCGATGTCGATCGGGAGTGTCCGCGTCTGGCCGGGCGCGAGCGTGAAGGTGAGTTTGCGCGGCGAGATGGACCACGAGCGGTCGCGTGGCGCACCCTTGGTGTAGCCGCCGGGCGCGAGGACCGAGATCACGCCGCTGATGGGCTGGGGCCAGGGGTTGGTGACCGTGATGGCGCACCGGTGTTCGAGTGTTGCGACGGAGAGGAAATCGGGCTCAAGGCTGAGCGAGGCGAGGAATTGCAGGAGCTCGACATCGACGCCCTCGTAGAATCGCGGCGTGCGCGAGATGGGGAAGAGGACGTGATCGTCGGCGAACGGGGCTGCGGGCTGCTCGGCGTCGGCGAGCGCGCCGAACTGAATCGCGGTCGAGCGGTTCCCGAAGATATCGACGACATCGATGGCGCTTTGTCCGAGTTCGAGGCGGAGCGGTTGGCCCGAGGCGTCCGGGCCCGTGCGCCAGGCTATGACCGCGCCGCTGCGGGCGGGCGGCGCCCGGCGCGACGGGGCGAGAATGAGCACGTGCACATCGTCACCGAGGGACGCCTGGCCGACGATGCGCCGGTCGGCGAGCTGATCGATGACGGTGCGCCACGCGGCGAGCTCGGGCCCGGGCGTGACGGTGTCGGGGGCGGCGGGGTCGCTGGTCCACGGCTGATTGATCGCGAGCGTGGGACGGGCGCGATGGTCGGCGATCACACGCCAGACCTCGACGGCGCGCTTGACAAGATCCGCGGCGACGTCGTGGGAGGCGAAGCGCTCCGGAGAGAGCGTCTCGAGCACAATCGTGAGCGATGAGACGGTTTCGAGACGATCGAACTGCTCAAGGATGAGCGACACGTGCTGGGCGACGTGGCCTGGGTTCGTGGACGCGGGGATGAGCACGCGCAGGCCGGCGAGGTGTTTGGCGCCGGCCAGCGGGCGGTCGAGCGCATACTCGCCGAGCCAGGTGAGTTCGAGCGAGGGCGCCGGGACGAGCGAGCCGATGACGGCGGCGGGATCGTCGAGGCGTATCGGGCCGGCACCCGGGTTGTCGCCGAACAGGCCGAACTGCCAGGTGCGCACGTCCTGTCCGAAGTGCTCGAGGAATGGAAACAGGAAGGGCTCGTGGAGGTCGGTGTCCGGGTCGAGCGCGCGCGCGGGCTGTGCGGAAGGTACGGCGTAAGCGGCGGCCAGGGTGGGCGGCGTGCGCACCAGCGCGAAGCTGATCGCAACGGCGCGGGTGAGCAGCTCGTCCACGACGGCGCTGAGCGAGGCGAGCGTGTCGGGCACCGCCTCGAGCGTGAGGCGCTCGTCCCAGAGTGGGATCGTGACGGCGCCGATCCCGAGCGCCTCGACCAGGGGCGGGATGAGGATGCGCTGCTCGGGGTTGAGTTCTGAGATGATGACGGCGAAACGTGTTCGCTCGCCCATGGTTTTTCGGGTGATGGTTGAGGGCGAATCGTCCCGGGCGGAGGGTTCGCGCAGGCGCGACGGGAGCACGACGAAATCGAGCGTTGACGAGTCGGCGAGCCCTCCACCGCCGGCGATATCGAGCGTCGCGCGGTACCAGCCGAACCCGGGCAGCTCGGGTGTGAACTCGGCGGTGATGCGGCCAACGCTGATGCCGATAGGCTCGCGGGCGACGACCCGGCCGTGAATGTCGCTGATGGTGAGCGTGGCGTCGAGCGGCTCGCCACTGAGGTCGCTGATGGCGACGCGGAGGCGCGGCGTGTCGGGGGCGAGGACGACGTTGCCCGGCGAGGCGAGCGTGAGCGCGACACGGGGGAGCTGGATCACGATGAGCTCGTCGAACCAGGCGGCGGCGTCTCGGTCCTGCCTCCAGATGACGAGATCCTCGGGAAGCACGGCTGACTGGAAATACTCGGGCTGGAGGAGTTCGAGATCGATCTGGATGTGGGCGGCGTCGGGCGCGGGGTCCTTGAGGACGACGCTGATGGGCGACCAGTGGCTCTCGGAAACCGCCGGATCGGAGCGGACCTCGGACCCGGGGATGGGGCGCATCTGCGCGTCCAGGAAGCGGGCGATAAGGAAGGCGCGGGCGTGACGCAGGCCCTGCGTGCGCAGATGGACTGAGATGACATAGTCGGCGCCGCGGAAGATGGGGAGGACGCCGCGATTGAGGCGCAGGCCCGAGTTGCCGCCGCGGGTGGGGAGCTTGATTGAGGATCGGCCTCGGTACGCGACGGAGTCGTCAAACACGGCGAGATTCCATCGGGGCGGGAAGCCGGGGTGGTCCTGCTGGTTGTCGGGCGCGTGCTGTTCGCGCCGGAACTCCTGGGGGATGGGGATGCTGGGGTTGCGGCGTTCGAAGTCGAAGACCTTGACGACCCGGCGGGCGAGCGCGGGACGGACCGGCGGCTCGGGCTCCGGCTGGGCGGGCGAGCCGATGGGTGCGACAAGGGCGGCGAGCACGGCGAGCGCGGGAGCGAGGCGACTCATACGGAGAACATCGGCGCGTGGCGGGGCAAGGCTGCAACACGGGGGCCAACGCGGCCACTTCGCGTCCTGCCGGGCGGGTTCAGTTGGTGTTCAGGATCGCCTCGATGGCGTCGGGATCGCGGGCGAGCCAGACGGAGAGGGGCGGCTGGTCGTGCAGCCGCGACGAGCTGAGGCGAACGGGTGCCCCGAGGATCAGGTCCGGATTGCGCGAGAGTTCGAGCAGCGTCAGTCGTGGCGCGGAATTTGCGCGGAGGTCCGTGGGGGTCGGATGGGGCGCCCGGCTGGGAGCGGGAAAATAGAACCACGCCAGCAGCGCGGCGGGAATGGCTGCGGCGCACAGGACGCGCGCGGTTCGGGCGCGTGCTCGTCGACGAACGGCGGCGGTGAAAGAGCCGGGCATTGGCGGTGTCCGGGCTCGGAGGGTCCGGGCGGCGTCTTCGAGGCGGCGTTCAACAGTGTCGTGCATGGGACACCTCGTCTTGTGGGCGGTCACGGGCGGTTGGATTGTCATCGGCGAGTTCGCGCCTGAGGCTGGCGATCGCGGCGCGGTACCGGCCGGCGGCGGTATGACGGTTCAGATCCAGCGCCAGGGCGATCTGATCGAACGTGAGCCCGGCCGCGTGCTTGAGAAGCACGACCTCGCGTTGGTCCTGGGTGATGCAGGCGAGGGCCTGGGCGAGCGGCTCATCGGAGTCCAATGGTGCGGCGAGTTCGGGCGGGCGGTAGTTGCGCTCGCGGCTGGTGCGGCGGGCTCGCTCGCGGCGCTGATTGAGCGCGTCGTTGCGGACGGCGCGGGCGAGCCAGGCGCGGATGTCCTCGATCGCGCGCAGCCGACGCCGGGGCATCTCGATCGTGCGGCAGACAACGCGCTGGAGCGTATCGTCGGCGGCGTCGTGGTCGCTCAGCACGGAGAGGGCGAGGGCGTGGAGACCGGGGGCGCAGTCGTTCCAGAAACGCACGGCGGCGTCTTGATTGCCCCGGCGGGCAGAGAGCAGGAGGTTCAGGAGCGGATCGGGCACGGAAGATTATCCGTCCGAATCGGGATCGGTGTTCTCGAAGGTGAGCTGTTTGAGGCGATTTCGCGTTGATTCGAGGACGTTGATGGTCTTCAAGGAGGCCTCGCGGAGATTTGTGAGTGCGGGGGTGATGACCCTGGCGATCGGGCCATACTCATCGTTCTGGACGGCGAGATTGATGTCATTGAGCTTTTCGTCGGCATCGTGATCGAACCAGACGGCGAGTGTGGCGTCGTAGGCTGTGGCGGCGTCGTCGACGGCCTTAATGAGATCCTCGTCGGCGAGATCGGTGAGATCGGCGATTAAGTCATCAGGGGCCTGGCCGCCGAGCAGGGTCGTGATATCGCGCGCACCATCGCCGGTGAACTCGCGCTTGACCCAGGTGGTCATCATGTCGCGTTCGTGGGCGATGGCGTCGGCGAGGGCGAACGGGTCGTGCTGGTCGATGACGGCCATGGTGGCGAGGATCTGGTCGCGCTGGTCGGCCGTGAGATCGCCCGCGGCGATGAGGGCGTCGGTTTCGGTCGTGGCGAGCGCGGCAATCGCCATGCCGACCAGGGGACTGATGATGACCCGGTCGCCGGCGGTCTGCTCCGCGAGGTTGAAGATTGCGACGACGCGCTGGACAACCTCGCCGGTGTCGACTGCGGCCGAGAGCCTGCGGGCGTCCTCGCGGAAGAGCCGGGCGGTCGTGCGCATCTTTGAGAGGTGCGGCAGCACGGCGTCGAACCCGGCGTCGTAGTCGATCTGCCAGTCGCAATGGGGGTTGTTCGCCGCGGCCATGAGAGCGCGGATGTCCGGCTGGAGCTGCAGCAGGGCGTCGGTCACGGGGCGACCGGGCTCGTACGTCTCGTCGGGCTCGACGAGCGTGGCAACCTCGACGAGATTGGCGTCGAGGGTGTCCCAGATTTGCCAGTAGGTCAGGGCGGCGTTGTTGTTGGCGACGGGGGGCGGCGTGTCCTGGGCGATCGAGGCCGGGGCGGACACGAGGATGGACAGGGCGATGAGCGGTGCCAGTGCGCGGATCATTGTGGCGGTCCTCCGGTAAATGGGGTTCCTGAAGATACAGACACCGCGGAAGAGGGGTTGTGTGGGGTGGGGTAGGCTTTTTTGAGGGTGTATGTACCTGTTGAAAACCGATGTTCAGCATCCGATCGGAACACTGCGAGATTTGTAGGATGGCCGGATTTGGGGTACTGCGATCGATCCAACCGCAAGGGACGGTCGGCTGTGCTCGGCACAATTAAGGGAAAACGGCTCATGCACCAAGAGCCAGTCCGTGACGCCGGATAACTCAATCGGATTCCGACGACTCTGATGACCCTGACGACTCCGACTCCGACTCCGGGCGCTTGGGGTAGTAGCCGGATGTTTCGCACAGAACTTCAATAATTGACTTGATATGGAGCAAGCTCGTCTGGATACGCGCTGTCTCCAGCAGTATCGGAGGATCTTGAGCTTGCGGGATCGAAGCGTAGAAAACGAGCATGGCCAAGGAGGCTTCCGCCCGATACGCTACTTCCATGTAGTCGGCCCACAGAGGCGGCGAATCCGTATTCCGCCTCTCCAAATCCTTGATACTGAACGATTTTGTCTTTGGACCCGGCGATGGCGGTCCAGGTGAAGCGCTTTGTGGGGATTCCTCGGCCATGCTCTTCTCCGGGGTTATTTACTTCGGTAAGGTCCTGACCTGTGGTAAAGTGGACATAGCGACCGAAGGCGAAATACAGATCAGCAAGTGTTTCAAGCGTGAAATTGTGTGAACCGCCAAGCACCTTTGTGACAAATGACCGGTTGCGCCCGATGCGCCGAGCCAGTTCTGCTCGCGACACGCCTTGCGATTCCATCAGACTGTAAATGCCATAGGCGGCTTCTTCTTTTACGCTTTCGCGGTTGAAGGAGCGGCGTTGGTCTTCATCTTTCAAAGTGGATTCGACCCAACTCGTCATTGCTTACCTTCCGTCTTACTCAGATGCGCGAGCCGAATTTCCCTCGCTCGCTTGATTTCCTGTTTCAACCGGCGTTTGCCAGGTTTCCGAAACACATTTGCCAACAACCACACCTTTCCTTGCTGAAACGCTGAGATCCGCCAACCGGAATCATGCTTCAATTCCCAAATTACATCGTCGAGTTGTTGGATCTGCCTTGGCTTTGGCAATCGGCCGTCTTCGCACAGGCGCAAGAATCGCTTTTTGAACGCATTCTGAATTTTCTCAGGCAGTTCAGACAAACCCTCCTTCGCTGGGGACGGCACCCCGTCCACATTGGCAAACCGGATCACCCTAAGCCGACCACGACAGACTAGGAAGTCTTCGTCGCGATCTGCCACTTTGTTCACCTAAAGTGTAACATAAAGCTTGACGGAGGCAAGCCAAGTGAGTATCCTCCGTCACTTATGGGACCTGCTGCGCTAGCAAAGCCCGAATAAAACGAGCCTCGGCTGTCCGAGGCAAGCAGCCCCAGTGGCGGAAATTGGTAGACGCGGGCGTTTTACGAACGTCTGACCGGGCCTGGTCTTTGTGGGTTCGAGTCCCACCTGGGGCAATGGATCCGAACCGCACCCATTATTGTACATCCGGCGTCGCCACGTCAAGGGTGAATTGAAGTGGCGAAAAAGAAGACCGAACGCACAATTGGAAGGCCTTTCTCTTTCTGCTCGAAAGAATCGGCAAAGGCGCGTGGTCGGCTTCGGGGACGATCAAAGTAAATCCGATTGTTCGGGAGATTCTGGGTTCGGATATGGCTGAAGTGCGGTTCTTCGTGCCTTTCAACAAGTACACTTCCGGTTTTTTGTGGATGGGTTGGCGGCGGGAGGACACCCAACTGGCGTTGGGGGCTCTGTTTTGGTGTTTGGTGGCGGTATGGGTCGGGTTGTACGATGGGGTTTTCGGGGCAATGCTTCGGGATGGAGTACCCACACGAACGGTTTGTGGCATTCGAGCCGGGGGCCGGGCCGGAGGCGGCGGCGCGGGCGTTCTATGAGGTGATGAGTCTGCGGCGGAGTGTTCGCGCGTTCTCGGATCGGACGGTGAGCCGCGAGACGATCGAGTGGTGCGTGCGAGCGGCTGGGTGCGCGCCGTCCGGGGCGCACAAGCAGCCCTGGCGGTTCGTGGCGGTGGACGAGCCGCAGCTCAAGCGCCGGGTCCGCGAGGCGGCTGAGCATGAAGAGCGCGAGTTCTACGCGCGGCGAGCGAACGCGAAGTGGCTGGAGGATCTGGCGGCGCTGGAGACCGGGCCGGACAAGGCGTTCCTCGAAACGGCGCCGTGGCTGATCGCGGTGTTCAGGCTGTCCAGCACCGACGCGGGCGGGCAGGTGTATTACGCGAGCGAGTCGGTGGGGATCGCGGTCGGGTTTCTGCTGGCGGCGATTCATCATGCGGGGCTGGTGGCGCTGACGCACACGCCGAGCCCGATGGGATTCCTGCGCGACGTGCTGGGGCGGCCGAGCAACGAGCGGGCATACCTGCTGATTCCGGTCGGGTATCCGGCCAAGGGGTGCACGGTCCCGACGCTGGCGCGCAAGCATCTGGATGAGATTCTGGTGTGGAACGCGGGGGACGGGACCCCCTCCGTTCCGACTCGTCGGGACACCTCCCCGGTCGGCGACGGGGGAGGGGACGAAGACACCCCCTCACCCCAACCCTCTCCCCCGGCGGGCGAGAGGGAGCCGGAAGGGACGCGGGGGAGGGGAGTCATGATTCGGCGGCGCGTCGGCGTTTGAGTTCGGCGTCGATGAAGGGCTCGATGTTGCCGTCCAGGACCGACTGCGGGTTGGCGATCTCGTAATTGGTCCGGTGGTCCTTGACGCGGTTGTCGTAGATGACGTACGAGCGGATCTGGTTGCCCCAGCCTCGGGTGACGTCGCCGCCGGTGACTTCTTTCAGTTCGGCTTCGCGCTTTTCGTCTGCGAGCTGCTGGAGCTTCGCGGTGAGGATTTCGAGTGCCTTTCGCCTGTTCTGTGTCTGCTCGCGGTGTGTCGAGGCGACGACCATGATGCCGGTGGGCTTGTGGACCATGCGGACGGCGGAGGCGACCTTGTTGACGTTCTGCCCGCCGGGGCCGGACGAGCGCGCGAAGAAGGAGACGTCCAGGTCGGCGTCGGGTATTTCGAGCTTGATGTCGTCGAGCACGGGGGTGACGTCGACGGTGGCGAAGCTGGTCTGGCGCTTGCCCTGCGCATTGAAGGGGCTGACGCGTGCGAGCCGGTGCGTGCCGCGCTCGCACTTGAGATAGCCGAAGGCGAACGGGCCGGTGATGAGCAGCGTGACGTGGTCGACGCCGACCTCCGTGCCGAAGGTCTTGGAGACCTCGTCGAGCTTCCATTTCATGTGCTCGAAGTAGTAGAGATACATTCGCAGGAGCATCTCGGCCCAGTCGTTGGCCTCGGTGCCGCCGTCGCCGGCCGAGATGGTGAAGAAGCAGTCGCGGTGGTCGTGCGGGCCGCCGAGGAGGGACTGCAGCTCGATCTGCTCCATGCGCTTGGTGAGCTGGAAGAGGAGTTCGTCGGCCTCGGCGAGGAGTTCGTCGTCGCTTTCTTCCTTTGCCAGCTGGTAGGCGACGGCGGCGTCCTCGAAATCGGCGACGAAGGCGGTGAGAGGGGAGGTCTGTGCCTTGATGTTCTTGAGCTGCGCGACGATCTCCTGAGCCTTGTCCTGGTTGTCCCAGAATCCGGGCTGACCCATTCGGAGCTCGAGTTCTTTGAGTTGCCCGAGCCTCTGTTCGTAGTTAAAGAGAGTCGCGGATGGTCAAGATCCGCGCCTGGAGGTCGTCGATGACGGGCTTGTGTGCGTCGTAGTGCATGGCGGTCTCCGTGGATGCGGGCGAAGTGTAGCCCCGGGAGTGGTTGGGCGGCATCTTTTTGTCCGCCCTTGCGCCGGAAACGCCAGTCGGCTGCGTTGAATGCGTGACGCAACACCATTGGAGACCAGCAATGCTGAGCATCAACTCGAATCGGGCTTTGGGGCGGGCAGCGGTGGGGACAGTGATCGGGGTGGGGATCCTGGCAGCCTCGCCCGCGTTCGGGCAAGAGGCCGGATCGAATCCGCCCGATCGAAGTACTCCGGGCGTGATCGTACAGCTCCAGTTTTCCGGCGGAACTCTGGAGGCATTCGTGGAGCTTCTGCGAGCAGAGGTAGAGCCGATTCCGATCAACGTGCTCTTTCGCAACGGGGCGGAGTTCGCTGAAATCCCTTCGGTTCGCCTCCACAATATCTATGTGCGGACGGCGCTGCAGTCCGCGATACATGGATCGACGCTGGAATTTGACATGATTGAGGGCTGGTTCGGTTCGAACGTCTATGTGATCACCAGTGAAGCCGAGGAAGATTCGGGGATCAGTGTCGAATTGAGTAGAGCGACCGAAGTTCTGAATGTGGGCGATATATTCGCACAAGGATCGACACAAATCAGCGACGTGCTCGAAGCGATCGATGTGGCGGTGTTCGACGGGAGGCAGCGACCCGAGTCTCCGCCCGAGATTCGCTTCCACGAACCGTCGGGGCTGCTGATCGTGCGAGGCACAGCCGCTCAGGTTGCCACCGTCGCGGCTGTGGTTGATCAATTGAGCAATGTCAGCATGGCGCAGCGGGATCGTGAGCGGAACATCGCGAGCGAACGCATCGAACGTGAGGCCGAGATCGTTGATCTCAAGGTCCAGATTCGCATTATGGATGAGCGGTTTCAGGTTGAGATGTCGAAAGTAAACCGTCTCGTTGAGCTTCGCAAGGCGGGGGTCACTGGGAGCATGGAAAGGGTTGAAGCACAACTCAGCATGGTCACGTTAGCACTGGAACAAGAGAAAGCCAGCAATCGCTTGCGAGCGGCCGAAGCTCAACTCGCGCTCCTTGATCGCGGCGCGGCGGCCGATCGATCAGAAAAGACATACGAATTTGGAGAAATGAGGGGAGCCACTGGCGAACTCCAGGCCGCTTTAGCAGCGATCAGCGCGCTGCGGGGTCCAAAGATCGACCTCACGCAGACCGAGAACGAACTGACAGTCAGCGCCACCAAAGAACAGCACGCTGTAGTGGCTGCGGTGATCGATGCCATGAGGGAGGCTGCGGATCAAGGCGGCGATTGAAGCAGGGCAACCGGATTGTCCGCTTCGCGTAGAATTCACTGTGAGTTACGCCCTGAGCATTCAGCCTCCAACACGCGCCCGGGCAGGGGGTCAGCCCGAGGACCGGATCGTGGATCAGCTCAAGGCACAGGCTGAACGCGGTGTTGAGCATTGGGTGGAGGACGACAGCCGACGAATCACAGCCGCCATCGCGCACGGTGATTCGTCGGCCTTTGGTCTGTTCTATGACCAGTGGTTCTCGTTTGCGTTTGAAGAAGCCAGGCGGTACACGCAGCGCGACGAGGCGACGTGTCTGGATATCGTGCAGGACGCGATGCTCAAGGCCGCGCGATCGATGCGACCGCTGGACTCGAAGGCCGATATCGAGCGTTGGCTCACGCGCGTTGTGCGGACCTCGGCCCTTGACACGCTCCGCAAGGAACAGCGAAGGCGTCGGCGCGAGCTCGACTCGGCCGTTCAAGACGGGCGTGGCGCCTCGCCCGCACAGCGCGCCGCCAAGGACCATGCGAGGCGTCAATGGCTCGCCGATCAGGTTGAATGGCTCACGCGGGAGGTCGCCACGAGCTCGACGAGCGATCAGGTGCTCTTGCACCTGCGATACGCGCTCGGTCGATCGCTGGAACAGACGGGCAGGGCGGTCGGGATCTCGGCGGACGCAGCCCACGGCAGGCTTCGGCGCATCATCAACAGGCTCAGGTCCCGCGTGGAGGACACATCATGACACAACCGCATCCCGACATTCGCACGACACGCTCGCCCGAGGGACATCGCCGCAAGGAAGCGATCCGTGCGGCCGCGTGCAAAGCCGCTGCCGATCGGCGACGCGGGGCGCGGTTCCTCACAACCGTCGCTGTTGCGGCGCTGCCGCTGGTCCTTGGCGTCGCCATCTGGAGCCAGTTGCCGGCGGGTGGAGCCCTGGCGCCCGAGAACGAGAGGGTTTTCACACAAGGCAACCCGGATGCTCACGGTGACTCGATCATGGGCGACTCTCGCCTGACCGAGGCGGTTCGCGAGGACGGGACATCTCGCTATCGCAATCTGCGGTTTGAGACGATCCACGATTGGCCGCCCGTGGCTGTGAACACGATCGACGACGACGAGTTGCTGGAGTTCGACGTCTCCGGGTTCCTCTACGAGTCCAATGTCCTGCTGTACGACCACCAGCACCGCGGGCTGTGGTCACAGCTCGGTTTTGCCGCGATCAGCGGCCCGCATGCCGGCCGACGGCTTTGGCACATCAATAACTGGGAACTGACCACGTACGACACGTGGTGCGCCAAGTACCCCGATTCGACCGTCGTCTCCGTCGAGGGCTCCGGTGGACGATCGCGATACGCGTCGTACATGCGGAACAACCGGATCCTGTTCCCGGTATCCCGACACGACGACCGTCTCGCCGACAAGACGCCGGTCATCGGGGTTCGCAACCGCGGCATCGCGCGGGCCTACCCGGTCGAGCATCTGCTCGCCGCCGGGCTGATCCTGGACGAAATCGCCGGAGAACCTGTGGTGCTACGCGCGTCCGCCGACGGATCGATCAGTGTCGACGAGGCGCCACGTGACGCCTTCGTGGCGCATGCGTTCTGGTTCGCGTGGTATGCGCAACATCCGGATACGGACGTTTACTAGTAGGGACTGAAAGACCCAGGGTCTCTATTCCTCCAGCACGACGCGGAAACCGACCGTGACGAAGCTGGAATTCGGCGGGCCGGCGTCGCGGTGGGCGGCCCTGCATGCCGCGGGCAATGACGCAAAGGAGCCGCCGCGGAGAACACGCGGCCAACGTTCGCCGGTCGTGGCCGGCGGGCCGAGGGGATCGGTCGCCATCACCGGGTCGTACGGCGCGTAGACGTCGGCACACCATTCCTGGACGTTGCCGTGCACGTCGAACATCCCCCAGGCGTTCGGGGGAAAACTCGCCACGGGCGCCGTGAACACGTAGCCGTCCAACCACGTGAACCCCATCATGTCGGGGAACCGGGCCATCCACGCCTCGTCGGCGACGTTCCGTACTTTGGACCTCGTGGGACTCGATACGATGGCCAACGTGGTGGGCAATGTGGCGGCCAACTGCCCGCAGGACGAGTGCATCGACCTGATGGAACTGCCCGGATTCGTCAAAGGGATGCTCGAGAAGGGTTACCTCGGCAACAAATCGGGTTCAGGGTTTTTCAAGGCCACGAAGGATCGGGACGAAAAAGGCCGGCGGATCATTCTGGGGCTGGACCTGGACACCCTGGAATACCGGGACCCCGTCCAGGCCCGGTTCGATTGCGTTGGCGCGGCGAAAAGGGTCGAGGCGCTCGAGGAAAAGCTGAAAATTATGCACACCAGTGAAGCCAAGGGCTCTCAATTCGCCTGGAAAGTCTT
>JADFOF010000304.1 GCA_022563015.1 Planctomycetota bacterium | reverse complement strand
GACGGCGACCAGCCGACCCGTGACGTGGATCTCCAGTTCCACCTGCCCCAGAGCCGTCGACCCGGCGGTCGGCGTGCCCTGGATGTCCGTGTTGCTCGCCACGAACACACCCTCGGGCATGATCCTGAACCGGTGCGGCCCGGAGCCGAACAGGTTCTTCGCCTTGAATGAACTCTCCGATGCTCCCATGCCCCGGCTCCTTGTGTCTCACTCGACCCCGCCCGCCGACTCCTGCACGCTCAGCGGATCCGCCTGCCCGTCGCTCGAGATCGCGACGAACCGCACGGTCCGCACCGCACCGCGCCGCAGCGACAACTCGTGCTCGACGCCCAGCACGACCACCTGCACCGCGATGCGCTTGCGTCCGCCGGCCCCGGCGGTGGGCGAGGTGTGGAACACCAGTTCCCCCGCCTGACCAGGGCTCGGCGCATCGACGCTCTCGCCGGGGCGCGCCCCGGACAGGTTCTGCACCACCCGGATCTCGACGCGCTGCTCGGGCACGTCGGCCAGCACGACGTGAGGCCCCATCTCAGACCACTGCACGATCTCTTTGGCCGCACTCCGGTCCACGACGATCGCCGCGACATCCTCGAACGCGGTGCCGGCGAACCGCACGCGCCTTGGGTTCAAGAGCAGCATCGCTCATCTCCTCACGAGGTTGACGACGTTGAGGCGTCGTGTGGCGTCGGCGATCCCGTCGCCGTTGGTATCGATCAGCGCCGCCGCCCGCTGACGCTCGGTCGCGAACCGCTGGCGGTACAATTCCATGCGCTCGACCAGCGGCGAGGTGGGCGAACTGAGCGACGACACCGCCGCGTAGATCATGTGCAGCGCCGCGAACGACTCGACCAGCTTCAGATCCTCCGGGTTGACGATGTCGCTGGCGGTGATGACGCCGCTCTCGCCCGTGGCCGCCGGCTCGATCCCGAGCATCCGCAGCACCTGGGCGTTGGCGATCGAGATCTGCGGGCGAAAGGTCATCACGGTCACGGGCTTGGAGACCGCCGGCGAGGGCGCCAGCGGCGAATCGCTCTCGTCCTCGCGCAGCCTCGAGATCGTCGCCGTCGTCGCCGACAACCGCGAGATCACCTCGTACGCCGTCCCGTTCACAACCACCACGTACCCGGTGTCCACGCGGGCAGCGTCGAAATCGACGTCAAAGGTGCTCAATGTCAGCGTTGTGCCCGTCACGTCCCCGGTCGCCGAGACCAGCAGTTGCCCCGCCCAGGACGCATCGCGGAACAGGTTCGGCTCCAGCAGAAGCAAGTCTCGATCGTTGATGAACATGCCGCATCCCCCTTGCCGTGTTGGTCCCCGGACGCCGAGTCTGAGCCCGCTGCGGGCGAAGGCTCGGATCGTCCTGGTGCCGAAGGTTTCTCCAAATCCCGCCCGCCGACCCTTCGGTCGAGGGCGGAAACGCTCGCGGGGTCCCCTCGACCCCCACGCCGCGATTTGCGCCGGTTACGTCGCCAGTGCGCTGAGCACCCCGTGCGCGTTCTCGTTGCGGAACTCCATCGTGTACTCGCCGATGACCTGCCCGAGGCTGGAGTCTCCCGAGGGAGCGAGCGGCTTGAAGTGGAAGCTGCGCCCGGCCAGCGGCGGGATCTCGATCCGCGCCGAATCGAGCAGCAGCGCGCTGTCGATCGGCACCCAGCGGGACAGGATCACGCGGCAGACCCCGAAGTCGCTCTCGTAGACGCTGACGAGGTCGGTGAAACGCGTGTCGTTGGCGTCGTAGGCGCGCGACGAGCTGATGAACGCGTTGATCTTGCGCTTCTGCGCCCCGCCCACCACGATCGTGTCCACCGCGCCGGCGGACTGCTCCCAGATCTGGCGCAGGGCCGCGTTGAGCACTTCCTCCGTCAACTCATCGGACCCGGCCCCACCGCCGGGCGGGATCGCGCCCACGCCAGGCTGGAACTGGTTCGTCGAGACCGAGTGGATGATCCCGTTCATCGAGCGTCGCACCGTCGAGCCGCCCTGCGGCGAGCTGGACGGCGCCACGCCGTTGATCACGCAGTTCTCGAGGTCCCGCAGCAGCTCGCGCATCCGCTCCTGCTTCTGGAAGTCCATCTCGTCGGCGATCCCGTGCGCCCGGGCCGCGAGCATCGAGCCGCTGGCCTCGACGGTGGCGGCGAAGATCTGCGTGTAGTTCTGCTGTCGGTTTCGGCTGGTGAACCGCGACGCCGACGCGTCGGCGCCCTCCAGGGCCGCGTTGCCCAGGATGTAGAGCTTCATGTTGTCGGCGAGTGTCGCCTTGGTCGTCCCGCCGTACCCTCGCGTGACCGTGACCATCGTATCGGCCGTCGCGGTGACGAGCATCACCTCGGTCGACCCGGCCGGACGCACCAGGTCGCCCACCTGGAATCGGCCGAAGTTGTCCACCATGATGTTGATTTCGTTCTGCGGGTCCGGCGTGAAGACCGTCTGGTCGATCTGGTCGGTGTTGGGCAGCAGCGTGTCCTCGACCCACTCGTGCACCGTGCTCGTGGCCGGGCGCTTCGCGTCCCCCAGGTGGTCGAGCAGCGGCGTCTCGAACGGGCTGACGATCCCGATGATGTCCGACACGTCCTCGGCCAATTCCGGCAGGCTCGCGCCCGCCCCGTACGTTGTTTTTCCTGTGAATCCCATTTATTGTCCCCTTTCGCTTTGATGTCCCATTGATCCCGCGACGCGTTCACCCGCCCCGCTTCATCCGCAAGTACCGCAACAGTTCGCGACGATCGCCCGTTCGGCGTGCGGTCTCGGCGACCTCGCCCAGCACGCTGTCCTCCCGCGGCCCGTCCGCGGCGCTCATGACCGAGGCTCGGTTCGGGCGGGTTCGGAACAGGAACGGCTTGCGCCGCTGCAGGTCGCGCACCGCGATCGCCACGTCCGGCTCGTCCATCCCCTCCACCGCCGCCGCCGTCAGGATCGTCGCCGTCTCGAGATCCAGCGCGTGCGCCTCTTCGAGCGTGCGTTCGATTCGTCGGCGTTGTTCGACCGCGTCGATCGCGTGCCGCGCCTGTTCGAGCGACGCCTCGGACTCAGCCAGCCGATCCGCCAGTTCCGCCAGAGACCGCTCCGCTCGCTGGGCGCGATCTTGCCACTGCTCCCCGTCGCCGCGACCCGGCTGCGCCTCGGATTCCGGCTGCGCGTCCGGCTTCGCCGGTGTTTCGTCCTGGCGCTGCGCCACCGCCACGCTCTGATCGGTCAATTCATCTTGCATCAGGTGTCTCCTTCAACTGGTGTTGTTCAGGGTCAAGAGTGTCACATCACGCCCGCGTCGGACGGTCCGTATCCGAGTTCCGCCAGCACGCGATCGACCGGGACGCCGAGGTCGCGCTTGGCCTTGGCCGCGAGCGTCTGCTCGTGCACGTCCTCGGGGACGGGGTCGGGCCAGACCAGTCTGACGCCGCGATGCTCGCGGGCCGTGCCGAGCACGCCCGCCTCGTCCAGGGCGGTGAGCACGAGCCGAGACGCGGCGGCCATCCCCCGGC
>JADFOF010000030.1 GCA_022563015.1 Planctomycetota bacterium | reverse complement strand
CGCGAAGCCGTGCGCCCCAACCGCCACAGCCCCGCCCGAAACACCACCGCCAGCAGCACCCCCGACACCAGTGAGCCCACAACCAGCATCCAGTGCGCGTTCATGGCCTCGCCCGCCGCGAACACCACGCGCGAGAACAGCGGGATCTGACCCTCGCCGCTGCCCTCGGCCATCTGCCGGATGTTCCGGCCCAGCATCGGCACGATGAACATCAGCATCGCCAGCGAGACGATCGACGCCAGCGTGAGCACCACGGCGGGATAGATCAGCAGCGTCACCGCCTTGCCCGCCACCGCCCGCTGCCGCTTGATGCTCCGCCCGAGCTGCTCGCACGCCTCGCCGAGTTCCCCCGTCCGCTCCGCGGCGCGGTACACCGCGATCGTCACCTCGTCGAAGGCGCTCGCCTCGCGGCAGGCGTCGGCGAAGGACTTGCCCGCCGACACCGCCTTGCCGATGCGCTCGACGATCCCCGCCGCCCCCGCGCCCATCGCCTCGCGCGCCACGTCCAGCGCCTCGACCAGCGGCACGCCGCGGCTGAGCATCTGCCCCAGCACCCCGTTGAATGTTTCCTGATCCTGCCCGCCCAGGCTCGCCGCCCTGGTCGCCCACACCGGCAGACGCCACGACTGCAAGAGCAGCAGCCGATCCTGCCGAAGCCCGTCCGACAGCGTCCGATGGCTCATGGCCGAACGAACACCAAGCCGACGCCCTCCACGAGGGGTCGCCGCCACGAACACATATGATGCTGGCACCCGAGAAACCCGGCTCATGGAGAAGTCTACCGCGCCGGACAGGGCACGTTGATCTCTCCCGCGCCGGCGTCCACAATACCCCCGCACCCGGCCGCTCAGCCCGCACCCGCGACCGAGGTTCGGACCACGCCATGACCACTCTGTCCGGTAACCTCCCCGTCCAGGTCACGCCCCGAGGAAAGGCCTCCATGCGAGCACTCTACAAGCACCACGCCGGCGTCGGCCTGGCCCTGGACGACAGCCGTGCCAAGCCCTCGCCCGGGCCTCGCGATGTCCTCATCCGAGTCGCCAAGGCCGGGATCTGCGGCACGGACCGACACATCTGGGAGTGGAATCCATGGGCCGCCTCGCGCGTCCCCATCGGCATCGTCACCGGCCACGAGTTCGTCGGCGTGATCGAGTCCATCGGATCCGCCGTCACCAGGTTCCAGCCCGGCCTGCGCGTCTCCGCAGAGGGACACATCACCCGCGGCATCGACTACAACTCGCGCACCGGCAACGCCCACATCGCCCGGGGCGTCGAGGTCATCGGCGTCGACCGCGACGGGTGCTTCGCCGACTACATCGTCATGCCCGAAGACAACATCTGGCCCATGCACCCCGACATCCCCGACACCATCGGCGCCGTCATGGACCCGCTCGGAAACGCCGTCCACACCGTCATGGAAGCGGGCGTTTCGGCGCGCACGGTCCTCATCACCGGCGTGGGTGTCATCGGGCTCATGGCCGTCACCGTCGCCAAGGCCGCCGGCGCCTCGCGCATCTTCTGCACCGACCTCGATCCGCGACGACTCGATCTCGCTCGAAAACTCGGGGCGGTCGAGGCCTACGACGCTCGCGACCCAGCGTGGGTCGACGATGTCCGAAACAACTGCCGCGGCGAGGGCGCCGATGTCCTCCTCGAAATGTCAGGTGCTGAATCGGCGTTCAACCAGGGCTTCGCCGCGCTGCGCAACGGCGGCAAGGCGGCACTGCTCGGCGTCCCCGCAAAGCCCTTCCCGTTCGACTTCAACGCCAATGTCATCTTCAAGGGCGTCACGCTTGTCGGGATCTACGGCCGACGCATGTTCAAAACCTGGTACCAGATGGAGGAGCTGCTCCTCTCAGGCCGGCTCGAACTCGACGACATCATCACCCACGAGTTCCCGCTCGAACAGTTCGAGGACGCTTTCGGAGAAATGATCTCAGGCCGGGGCATCAAGGTCGTGCTCAACATCGGGGACTAGCCCGATCACACCCAAGCGGTAACGTGAAGGACGCTCCGATCAGAGCCCCCTGCGCCAGCAGGGGGTCCTCTCCGCACAGCCTGCCCTTCACAAACAGACCGCCCGACACTCTGATCAGAGCCCCCTGCGCCAGCAGGGGGTCCTCTCTCTCTTCTAAAAACCCTCGGCTCGCCCCCAGGGCCGAGGCAATTTTCCGGCCCTTGGGACGTTCTATAAACGGAATCGCGCGTGCCGAACAAAAACCGTGCGCGCCTTGCGTTTCGTGAGAAAGTGGCCTAGAATTGCACGCACGGGGGAATCCCGCGTCACCTTCGACGGTTCAAGTCGGCGGGCGGGTGGTTCTCGGCTGGGTATCGGAGATTGGATATGAGCGCATCGGGCACGGGCGGCTCCAGACGGGCCGCCACACTCATCACGCTCGCGATCATGATCGCGGTCATCGCCGCGGTGTCGCTGGGCGCGTACGCGATGATCGGGTCCAGGGCCGGCGGCGGCGGCTACACCACTGCTGATCTCGTCCCCGTGCAGCGCATGGACTTCGACATCACCACCACCGCCATGGGCGAGCTCGCCGCCGCCCAGCAGCTCGAGATCCGATCGATGCTCGAGAGCGAGTCCACGATCATCGAGATTGTGGACGAGGGGATTACGGTCAGGAAGGGCGACCTGCTGGTGCGCCTCAACTCCGACCGCATCCAGACCGCGATCGAGGAGGACGAGCTGCGTGTTGCATCCGCCCGGTCCGAGGTGGTCGCCGCCGAGAACGCCGTCCTTATTCAGGAGAGCCGAAACACGTCCTCGCTCCGAGACGCCACGCTCCAGGTCACTCTGAAGAGCCTCGCGCTGCAGCAGTGGCTCAAGGGCGACGACAAGAAGGAGCTGCTGCGCATCCGCCTGCGCATTGATTCCGCCAAGAGCGAACTCAAGCGCCTCAAGCGCGAGCTCGAAAAGGACATCCAGCTCAACGAGCAGGACTTCCTGAGCGACAACGATCTCGCCAAGTCCGAGCTCGCCGTCGTCAAGGCCGAGGCTGAGACGGAGACCGCGCATCTCGAAAAGGAGATCTACAGGGACTACGTCAACCCGCGCGAAAAGCGGATCAAAGAATCCGACGTCGTCCAGGCCGAGGCCAAACTCCTCGAGGTCGAGATCCAGAACGACATTGAACTGGTGAGCAAGGAGGCCAAGCGAAGCAACGAACGAAGCCAGTTCCAGCGTCGCGAAGCCCGGCTGGCGCGACTTCGGGCCGAACTGGAGGCCACGACAATCGTCGCGCCCTCGGACGGCCTGGTCGTCTTCGGCACGAGCCTGCAGCGCAATCGCATGTGGGGCAACTCCAGCGAGGGTCCCCTCCAGATCGGCCGAAGGGTGTATCCCAACATGCTCCTGATCGTGCTGCCCGACACCGCCGAGATGGTCGCCACCGTCCGTGTGCACGAGAGCCTCATTGGTCGAATCCGTCCCGGGTACAAGGCGATCGTCAAGATCGACGCTGCGGGCGGCGAGACGTTCACCGGCACCATAATCGACATCGGCGTGCTGGCCGAGGGTGGCGGGTGGAGAGACCCCAACCGACGCGAGTACACCGTCAGAATCGCGCTCGACGTCGATGGCGAGTCCGCAAAGCTCAAGCCCTCGATGCGCTGTGAAGCCAAGATCTTCATCGACCGCGTCGCCGACGCGCTGGCCATCCCGCTCCCGGCGCTCTTCAGCGACGGCGCGCTCCGCTATGTCTATGTCCGCCAGAGCGGCAAGTTCGTCAGGCGCCCGGTCAAGATCAGCCGCAGAAGCGACAACTACGTCGAGATCCTCGAGGGTCTCGCCGAGGGCGACCGCGTCCTCGTTCGCGAGCCCTCACCGTCGGAGGTCATCCAGCGAGACTGGGACCAGCAGGAGCTTGCCGCCGTCGGATTCACACTCGACGAGGACGGCAAGGCGGTCTCGATGCAGCCCCGAATCGCCCGTGGATCCGGTTTCCCGCGTGGCGGTCCTTCCGGCGGTGATTCCGGTGGTACCACCGAGGGATTGCAAGGGGGCGAGGGCCGAGATCACGGATCCGCCCGCCGAGGCCGGGGCTCGCAGTAGGCCTCGGGCGAACTCACTCCACGCGTCGCATCCGCAACTGAACGAGCGCCGAACCTTGGGCGCTGACGCCGAGTCTGAGCCCGCTGCGGGCGAAGGCTCGGATCGCTCTGGTCAATTCGTCGCGGAAGAATCCGAGCCTTCGCGGACTCAGACTCGGCGTCCTGCACACTTTTCGACGCGACATCTGAGCTGACGGTGCTCTATCCCGCGAGCCGCCCGGCTTCATCCGGTCCGGGCAACGGGCCCCGGCCGAACCTCTCCCAGGAATGCCCAGCCGGCTCGGGGTGGAAGGCGTCGTCCGACACGTCGAAACCCTCGGCCGACACGATCGAAAGCCCCGCGACGCTCGCCAGCGCATAGGTGCGGCCGCCGTCCCATTGCAGGTTCGCGATCCCGTCCATGTCGAACTCCCGAACCGTTGGACGGCACGGATCGTGCGGCGTCCAGTCGATGACCACAGCGTTTCGGCCGTTGCTCAGCCCGACAATCGTCCCCGGCGCGTACGCGGGCGTGACCGAGATCAGCGCCCGGTAGGCCACTGGGTCCAGCCGCTCACGCCACGGCGACTCGCCCATGAGCTTGAGGGCCCGAACTGTCGGGATGGCGGGGCGCTCGGCCGGTTGCTTCTCGTCCGTGTCCGCCATCTCCGGCGGCGCTTCGTGCTCGGGGAAGCGCAGCGCGTCGAAGAGGTCCGCCACCCCGACGATCCGCGCGAATACGTGGATGTCTTCGCCCACGACCGCACGGGCTGATCCGCGCCGATCCGTCTTGGGCGGAAAGCCGCTGCCGTCGAAATGCTGATGGTGATTGAGCACGGCCGCGGCGCCCGCCGCTCCGATCGTCTCGCGCACCAGCGACCACCCGATCCGCGCGTGCTCGCGCCACGCCGGGTCGTACGTGTTCCGGTCACGCCGCCATCGTTCGAGAACGGTTGGGTCCAGCCTCATCTGTCCGATGTCGTGGAACATGGCGCCCAGCCCGAGGTTGGTGACGTCGCGGGCGTACCACTCGTCGAGCCGACTCCGCTGCTGGACGAGGTATTCGGCCAGCTTGAGCCCCATCATCACGCTCATGATGCAGACGTTGGCCCCGTGTGCCAGCGCCGGGTGCCCGTTGCGGATCATCTCCTCGACGAACATGATCGAGCGCGGCGCCCGCAGCATCCGCCGGATCATCTCCACGATCGACGCGCGATAGCGCACGTAGTCAAGCCGACTGTCCCGCCCCGCCAGGGCGCCGTCGAAAGCGTCGATGACGGTTTCGGCGACCTCGCGCTGGGCCCGGAGCACCTCGGGGCGAATCTGCTCGTCCAGGTCGGCAAACGCCGGGTGCTCGATCCACATGGCGCCGATCGGAAGCTCGCGCAGGCGTCGGATCGAACGCCGTTCAAGCGTCACCCCGGCGCTCAGCAGCGTGGTCCCCGGTCGTTTCGGGTGACACACCGCGACCGCCAGCGTCATGCCGGGCCTCACGTCCTCAACGCCCACCCTCAGCATCGGGTCCTCCCAAAGCCCCGGTATCGGCCGAATCGGGCCCGGGATTCGGTCCGGACCGCTTTAGCCCAATCTGAAAACCACCACGACGTACACCAGATAGACCACAAACAGCAAAAGTCCCTCCAGCCGCGTCAGCTCGCCGCGCGTCCGCATCATGGGAAAACAGATCACCGCGAATCCCATCATCACGAAGATATCGCGATGGATCACCGAATCGGGCACCACGATCGGCCGGATCAGCGCCGACACCCCCAGCACGAACAGGATGTTGAATATGATGGACCCGAGCACGTTGCCCACGACCAGGTCCATCTCCCGGCGCAGTGCAGCGATCACGCACGTCGCCAGTTCCGGCAGCGACGTACCCAGCGCCACCACCGTGAGGCTCACCACGACCATCGGCATGCCCAGCTCGATCGCGATCGCCTCCGTCGCCGCCACCAGCAGTGTCGCCCCGCCGGCCAGGACCACCAGCCCAATGGCCACGAGCATCGGCCCGGTCCACCACCGCCCTGATCCACCGCTCTTCGATTCCTGCTGTCCTTCGCCTTTGTCCATCAGGTAGCTCGACCCGACGAACGCGATCCCCAGCGCGATCAGCACTGAGGCCTCGAACCGACTCACCAGCCCGTCACGCAGGACGACATACCCGAGCCCGCTCACGAGGATCATGAACGGCACCTCGCGTCGGAGCACCGTCAGCCTGCACGCTACCGGGTACACCATCGCCGTCACGCCCAGGATCAGCCCCACGTTCGCGATGTTCGATCCGATCACGTTGCCGACGTTGATCTCGGGCTTGTTCTCGAGCGCCGTCTCGATCCCCGCCGCCAGTTCGGGCAGGCTGGTCCCGAACGCGACGATTGTCATCCCCACCAGCATCGACGACAGACCCATCCGCCGCGAGATCACGATGGCGCCGCGCACCAGGGATTCGGCGCCGGCGACCAGCAGCACCAGGCCGCATAGCAGCTTTGTCACCGATCCCGCGTCCAGGCGCACGTACCCGGCGGCGATCAGCAAGACGACCGGGAACGCCCCGGCCAGCATGAGGTTGCGCCTGGTTACTTTCATCGTGCGCTCTGCGGCGTCTCCTTGGCGGCCGGCGATGCCCGTGACCACCCGACAGCGGGCCCGATCCGCTCGGTCAGGTTACCGAATAATCAACGTGAACTCTTGGGAGATATGCCCGATGAGAACGAGCACCGCCTTGGGCGCCCCCGGGGTCGGCGCGGCGCGGGGATCGCTCAACAAGGCCTGCCCGACCGTGGGCAACAGCGCAGCCGGTAGAACCGCCTGTCCCGAGCGCTCGGGCTCGTCGCCCTGCGCATCCGGGCCGACCGTTGCCACCACCAGCGCGTCTCCGTCCAGCGCGATCATCTCGGCGACGAAGCGCGAGAATACCAGGCCGCGATCCTCTTCGCCGCCGGTCGCGACCGCTCCGGCCTTCAGCCCAAGACCGCCGCGCCGCTCCAGGTCCGCGTACTGCAACGCAAGCTCGATGCGAAGCCCAGCCGGCACGTGCGTCGACGAACCCGCCATCGGCACCGACCAGCACCGGGCCAAGAGCCGCATCCGCCCCGGACCCAGCCGAACCGGTCCGTTGTCCATCGCCAGCATCACGCCGTGCGGCATCACGGGCCCGCCCATGATCTCCGTCCATCGCGGCCGCTGACCCAGCCACTCCTCGTGCACGCGGATACTGATCGACGATCGGCCCGGGACGGGCCGGCTCGCGTCGCGCGCGCGTTCCGCGTCCGCCGATCGCCAAGCCCGCCGCAGATCCTTGTGCAGGGCCCCGAGTTCCGCCACGGGCACGCTCAGCACGATCAGTCCGTTGGCCCGCCAGAGCTGGCGCACGGCATCGCGCATGGGCACCGGCCTGTGCTCGTACTTCGACAGCACGCGGGCGAGCGAGCCGCTGCTGTCCTCGACCATCCACCAGCGCAGTTCGAGCCCGTCCTCGTCAGCCCGAATGCCGAGGCGCGCCCCGGGCTTCGGCTGGTGGGCGCAGGCGACGAGCGCGCACGCTGCGAGCGCGCTGAGCAGGCCCAGGCCCAGGCGGATTGTTCTTGCACACGGGGTCACGGCCGGGATCATAGCGGCCGCACGCCCACGCCACACGCCCTGAGCATGTTCCCCCGACGTGCCGACCCTCAGCCGGCGTCGTGCTCGAACCCGTTGATCCGATCGATCAGACGGCGCACCAGCCCGAAGTTATGCCGCGTGTGCGTGAACGCCAGCCTCGGCAGATCGAGGTGATCCGATTCCTCCGCGTAGGCGTCGCGCTGCACGATCGAGCCGCTCTTGACCAGCACGGCGAACTCGTCGTTGAGCCTGGCCACGTCCTCATCGCGCAGACGCCGCTTCATGCGGATCACAAGGTCGTCGCGAACATATCGCGACGAGTGGTACGTGCGGTAGAAGCCCACAACGTGCTCGACCGCCTCTTCGGGCGTGCGCGCGAAGAAGAACAGATCCAGATCCTCTTCGCTGATCAGCCCTCGCTTCAGCAGGTGCTCGCGCACGAACGCGATCCACCCGGGCCAGTACGAGTTGTCCTCGCTCTCGATCATCACGATCGGGATCATGGACGCCTTGCCCGTCTGCACCAGCGTCAGCGACTCGAACGTCTCGTCGAGTGTGCCGAACCCGCCCGGGAACACGGCGATCGCCTCCGCCTGCGCCATGAACATCAGCTTGCGCGTGAAGAAGTACCGGAAGTGGATCAGTTTCTCGTCACCGGCGATCACCTCGTTGGCGGTGGTCTCGAACGGCAGGCGAATCGCGACGCCGAAGCTCGCCTCGCGCCCGGGCCCGACGTGCCCGGCCTCCATGATCCCCCCGCCCGCGCCCGTGATCACCATCCACCCCGCCTCGGCCATCAGCCGGCTGAACACCACCGCTCGCTCGTAGTCCCCGTGCCCGGGCGGCGTTCGCGCCGACCCGAAGATGGTCACCTTGTGCGGCTTGGCGTACTGCGCGAACACCCGGTACGCGTACCGCAGCTCCTTGACCGCCGCTGTCATCAGCTTCAACTCGCCCGTGTCCCGACCGTCCGGGATGAGCTTCAGGCCCGTCACGAGCAGGTCGCGCACGAGCTTGGCGTCAAAGCTGCCCGGCGTGCCGCCCACCTCGGCGATCAGCTCGTCCAGCCGCCGCGTGATGTCCTCGGAATCCGCCCGGCGCTGATGCTCCTTCTCCGGTGGCACAGCCGACTCGTTGCGCGGGTCCGTGCTCGGCGTCGGGTCCAGTTCCTGTCGATTTCGATCCATGCTCATGGCTGCTCCGACCCGCTCGCCCCAGGCTCTCCGCCCGGTCTAGCCCCCCGGCTCTTCCGCCGCCGCCTGCGAGTTCTCTTCATCCCGTTTGCCGCGCAACTTTCGGCCCACGCGCACCGTTCTCAGGTATGGACTCCGGCTGGACGTGAACGGAGCCGGCGTGATCGTCTGCTCTCCAAGCTTCCCCGTCACCGAAACCGCCACGAGGTTCTCCTGAATCAGGTTGAGCAGGTCACCCAGAATCGGCAGTTTGTTCGCCGCGCCCGAAAAGAAATGCATGTCTATCTCTCGCGACGGCCAGTCCAGCGATCCAAACCCCCTCAGCTTGATCTGTTTCGAGTAGATCGAGAGGTCTTCAATCCCCACCGTGTCGCCGTCCACGAAGAACTCCAGCGACGCGTAGTCCATCATCGCGCTGCCCGGAAACCGCAGATTGATCACCTCGATCATCATCACCAGCCCCGGCATGTTGATCACCTGACCACCGGCCACCCGAAACCGACCCGTCCCTCGCCGCGTACTCGGGTCGCCCACCACGCCGCCGAGCGTCAGCCCCCCCTCGAGCATCCCGCGCGAACGATCGGGCTCGCCGTCCGCCGCCGCCCGATCCATCTCGCCGTCCTGTCGGTTCTCCAGCACACCCGGTGAAGCCGACGCATCCTCACCCGCCAGGGCCGCGATCCTGGCCCGCTCGGCCAGGGCCATTTCCTCCAGCAGCGGACTCATGCGCATGTCCGCCACCCGGATGTTCGACACGTAGACCGCCGGCCCGGTCGCGCTCCGCTGCACCCGCGCCTCCGCTGTGAACGTGCCGCCGTGACCGGCCCCGGATACTTCCGTCAGCTCCATCAATCCGGACGAATCTCCCGTGACCCGCGCTCTGGCGTCCGTGAGTGTGACGCCGCCGACGACAAGCCGATCCGCCTCGATACGCATGTCAAAGTTTGCCCACAGCGCCTCAGGATCCGCCGAGACCCGCGTCTCGAAGGTCCCCTCACACTCCTTGATCTCAACACCCACCAGCAGACTCACCCCCTTGAATCGTCCCGACGCCGTCGTCACCACGAAAGGCTCGGCGAAGTCAGGCCGGAGCGAGTAGTGCAGCGTCCCCGCATCGACCGCCAACAGTCCATCCACCTGCAGCGACATTGCTTCGAGCCCCGCGAGCATCCTGGGCGGCAGCACGCCGCGCAGCTGGTCCGTCAGTTCAACCGCGTCGATCGTGTAGTCCGCGGTGAGCGACAGCGATCCCAAAGTCGGGATGTGCCATTCACCCTCCGCGGCAATCGACCACCCCGGCCCGTGCATACGCACGCCTTCGAGCGTGCCCCCGATGGGCGAGTAGCGAATCACGCCCTGGACCCGATCAAACTTCGCCTCGCGCTCGCCGTTCACGTACGTCAGCGATGTGGGCCTGAGCACGCCCGACGCCCCCGACGCGGTGATCCGCGTCACCAGCCCGTAGTCGCCGACCGGACGCGAGAGCCGGCACCATGCCCTCGTCCGCTCGGAAAGAAAGCGCTCGACGCCGCGACGCGAGAAGGGCGACTCGAACCGACCGTCGATGATCTCGACGACGAACGGCTCGGGCCGTTCTGGGCCGTACCCCTGACCCGCGAGCAGGCTCACGGGCGCCATTCCGCCCAGCCGGATGGTTCCCGCCGCCGTCCCGTCGAACTCCATCGCCGCCTCGAACCCGTCGAACTCGATGACGTTGTCGGGCCCCAGCCTCGCCGTCAGGCTCCCGCGCGATTCGGTGAACGCGATTCGCCCCTCCAGCAGGTTCAGCGCCGCGTCGCGCACGTCGCGCACCCTCATCACGGTCTCCACCACCCCGTCCTCCGGCCCGACCACCGTGACGTCGGCCGACATCCGTCCCACCGGATCGTGCACGCGCCGCAGCGACATGATCCGGTCCGAGGCGTCCAGCGAGAAGACGGCTACCAGGTCCTCGTACCGGGCCTGCGCGTCGCCGTCCTCCACCGTCACGTGCGAGGTGAACGTCGCCTTGATGCCCTCCGCCTGGCGCGCGAAGCGCACGTTGGAATCCGCGACCAGTCGACCGGCGGGCGCACCCGCGATCGGGCCGAATTCGCCCGCCCCCTCGGCGTTGCGTTCCAGCTCGCCCTCGATGTGGACGCTCAGCTCGCGCTCGCTCACACGGACTTCGCCGCTGACGGACCGCGACCACACGCCGTGCGCCGCCTCACGCCGACGCGGCGCCAGCCGCACGGAATCGAACACCGCGTGCGCATCGAACCCGATGGCCCCGTTCTCGCGCTGGACGACGTGCACCGTCACGTCGCCTCGGCCCCCCACGCCCAGCCCGCGCAGAACCTCGCCCCCCGTCAGCCCCTCGTTGTCGTCCGGGATCGCGCTGAAGAGCAGCTCGTCCAGCGGCACGTCCAAGGCCTTGACGCGGATGTCTGGTCTGAATCCCTCCGTCACGTCGATCACCAGCGACACCTCCGCCGTCCCGCCGGTGAGCCCCTCGAACGACCCGCCCCGCATCTCGACGCGCTCGAGGTCGGTCCACACCTCCACGTCGCGCGCGATGAAGGGCATGGGGAACGCCTCGGGAAGAACACCGCCCTCCTTCAACGAGATCTCAAGCACCACGTCCCAGTCCGTGTGCTCCAGCGGCGGCCGGCGTAGGTGAACCTTCACCGCCGCCAGCCCGCCCAACTCGAACACCGGCGCGGACAAGAGCCGGCGCAGCCTTGCACTCTCGGCCGCGTCGTCCCGAACGCGCTCCAGCCGCTGCTCATACTCGGCGTGCTGCGTGCGCGTGATCACCAGCCCGCGATCCAGCAGCTCGTGGTACGCAGCCCGGTCCATCACCGCCTCGTAGATCGGCCCGTACTCCTCTCCCAGCGCCTCGAGCAGCGCGTCGTCCGCCGGAACGCCTTGGACCAAGATGTCAAGGACCACCTCCTGATTGCCATCGAGCGGCGCGATCCACCCGGTCGCGAACACCGTCGCACCCGTGGGCGCGGTCCCCTGGATCTGAACGATGTCGATCCGGTCCTGGTCGAACCGAACGTGGGCGGTCAGGTTCTCGAACTGGTACGGCAGCTTCGCGAACGCCGCCTTCCCGTCGCGAAGCCGAAACTCGCCGTGATACGTGATCGTGCCCGGCCCGTTCTCGTCCCCCCTCCCGCGCTCGATCACGACCATCGCGTCCACCACGCCGGTCGGATTCGAGAAACTGCGCAGACGCTTGCGCACCATTGGAGGCGCGTACGGCAGAAGATCCGGATTCTCCTCCAGCGCAAACCCCAGGCTCTCGATCTGAAGTGTGAACGGCGACTCCAACTCGAAGCCGTCCACGTCCAGCTTGATCCGGCACGCCAGATCGCCCACCAGACCGTCCGCATCCGCGAACAACCCGTCGGGCGTGAACGTCACCGAGCCGTTCACGCTCGTGACCCGCAGCGGCAACCCCGGGTCCGCGCCCCGCACGCTCTGGTCCGGCTCGATCGGCAGGTTCATCTCGCCGTCGCGTAAGACGATCCGTGCCGTCACGCCCCGGCCGATCTCATACTTGAACGTCGTGCGCTCGAGCTGGCCACGCAATCCCAGCCGCACGTACGTCGCTCGCATCGGCGAGGGGATCGAGCTCTCAGACCAGTCGTGCAGCGCCAGTCCCAGCAGCTCTATTTCAAGCCCGGACGGGTCCACCGTTCCGGTCAACGACAACGGCTCACCCCCCGGCGCCAGCGGCGGCCCGGAGAGCAACACCTCGTACTCCGCCGCCCACGGCGCGCCCCTGGGCGACAGCCGCCCGCTTATCCCGATCCGCTTGAGCGGCCGGTACCCGTCCGGGCCGTGCTCCCCGATCTCGAGCGCCATGTCGTTCAGGATCAGTTCCGGCAGCGAGAGCGTTGCTCCGCCGACGCCTCCCTCGATGTCAGCCGCGCCACCCGACGGGATCGAGCCGACGTTCAGCGACCCGTCAACCACCGATTGGCTCACACGCACCAGCGGGCTCGTCGCCACCACGCGCGTCAGCGTCGGATTTCCCAGCAGGGTCGGCCACCACCGCACGTCCGCCTCCAGACGCCGCACCTGCACGAACTGGCCCGCCATTCCCAACTCGTCGCCGACCAGCACCTCGACATCCAGCAGAATCAGCCGACCGTCCCGCGCCACGTACACGCGCCCAGCCTTGATCTCCATCCCAATCGCCGCGCCCATCCGCGGCAGGAGCAGATTGCCCATGATCGGCGTCTGCGTCACGATCACCACCGTGGCTACCAGGGCCAACGGCAGCCCGATCAGCGCGCGCAGGCAGTACCGCTTCCAGCGCGCCACGCCCCTGCCCAGCACGCGCAAGCGCAGCACCGGCCAGCAGCACAGGCACGCCCGCTTGAGTTTGGATGGCCTCTTGCCCATCGAGCCGTCGCTCCTTCGATCCCCCCGCCACAATGGGGGCCGATTCTAGCCGGAACTTGTCTGTGCCATCCCGCCGGGGTGAAACGCCCTCAGCCCCCGCGCAACACCAACGCCGCGTGCCCATACCGCTCCCACTCTCCATCGGTTCCCGGGCGGCTCGCGCTTCCACCCTCCGCGCATCGCACCCAAGACTCGGAATGTGTTCGTATGCCCCACCCGCCGCAGCTGCCGCCGTCGGCGAAGTGGGCCTGGGCGGCGAGATTCGCCCCGTCACCAGCCTCGATCAGCGCGTTCAGAAAGCAGCAAGGCTCGGCTACACCAGGCCAATTGTCACCGAAGCGACGGCGATCAAACCGCCCCAGGCCCTGACGCTTATCCCAATCAAAGACATCGCGGGCGCGATTGAGGAATTTGGGTGGGTGGGCGCACAGTTCAATGTCCGGGTTAGCCGCAGGCCGACGGTCGTGCTCGGGTCCAGGTCACCCTCCATCCACCGCGGCCTTCAGGATCGAGACAATCTCCTGGCGTTGCTTCCATCGGTGCTCTCCGTGCATATTGGCTTCTTCGATGGCGAGCTCGAGCACGGTTTGCCCCGCAAGGGAAATCACAGCCCGGGGATCCGCCCCATATTCCAGAAGCAGACGCACGCGATCGACCTTTGCGCTAGACACGGCCCGTGCCAACGCCGTGTAGCCATTCTTGACCACTGCTTCCAAATCGCTACCCCGCTCGATGAGCATACTCAACGTAGCGTCATCATCCGCGTAGTACGTGGCATGATACAATGCAATTCGACCCTCATCGTCCCGGGCGTTGACGTCGGCACCGGCGTCGAGCAGCAGCGAAACAGCCTGTTCGCATTCCTCCACCGCCAAGATCAACGCCGTCTTGCCATCGGACAAATCCGACTTGGCCTCGAGCGGCGCCCCCAATTCCACGAGCCGCCCTATTCGATCAAGATCGCATGAACTCAGCGCATAATGCAGAGCCGACGCTCCTCGGTTGTTCAGACGCGCCGCGTTTGCGCCGGCATCCATGAGCACCCAGAAGGCGCTCGGATCAAGGGCGTGCGACGCGAGCATGAGGAGCGTTTCACCCTCATTAGTCGCGCGCTCCACGTCCGCTCCGCGCTCGATCAGGAACCGCACGATGGTGCCCCTGCCTTTCAAGGCCGCAAGGTGAAGGACACCCCAGTCGCGCTCCAGGCCGACCAATTCGTGCTCATCGGCACCGGCGTCGAGCAGCGTAGTGAAGATACCCAGGTCGCCCATCTCCGCGGCCAGCGTGAGCGCGGTGCTGTTGAGCTCAGGCCACTTGCCCGTGTCGGCCCCGCCATCCAACAACACTCCAACCATGCCCGCATCGCTCTGGTAGATCGCCACGGCGAGGGCGGGCCACCCGTCGGTCCACTCATTTTCCTCTCCCGGGCAGGGTGCTTCAGGATGCGCGCCAGCTTCAAGAGCATCGCGAGCCGCCGCAACGTCGCCATCACGAACAGCCCGGCAGAGCGTGGCGTCACGCTGTGATTGCCGGTCACAACCCGACGAAGCCATTGCACAAACTAAGACGAGTGCTGGCAACAATCGACGAGCTAAACGATCTATGATTCCTGCCATGCGTCATCCGCCCTCGGTCTTAGAGGATTGTACGTCTCATGAACCGTCTTCGCCGGGAGCCACTGGCTGCTTGTCAGCCAGTGCACGAGAGGCGCACGCTCAGCGCAACTTCCGCACGACTCGCGCGATCGAGATCGGCGCCAGAAGAACGAGCACGATCAGCGCGGCCGCCAGCGACGCGCCGAACGAGACGCCCCCCGCCCATAGCGCCCCGCCCAGTGTCAGACTCAGCAATGCCGACGTGACCATCGCAGTCGCGGTAAAGCGCATCGTCCGCCGCTCGATGGGCTCAAATGTAAACACGACCGCCTCTCCGCACTCAGGGCACACGATCACGCCGTGCCGAATCGGCACCGCCCCGATGTGGTACCCGCAGCGCGTGCAGACCGCGTTCTTGGGGCGGATGCCGTCGTACTTCTGCAGGCGTTCCACAGCGTCATTCTCCCGGCGCCAACCATTCCGGCAGCGGCTGGATCTTGCCGTCGGACCCGACGCACGCCAGTTCCGTGCCCGCGACCGCCAGCACGCCGTTCTTTGGCACCGACGGGTCGGCGTCGTGGTTGGGAGGGTGGCCGTCGCGCTCGACGAGCGCAAGTTCGTACTCGTGCCGGAGCTTGACGCGCGAGCCGCCGACGATCCGCGTGCGGACCTCCACCACGTCGTCGTAGCGGATCGGTCGGAGATACCGCACCTCGACCTTCGTGATGACGAAGAACACGCCGCTCTCTTCCAGCGACTTGTACGTCTTCCCGGCCCGGCGGAGCAGGTCCGTGCGCCCCAGTTCCATCCACGGCAGGTACGACGCGTGGTGGGCGACGCCCATCGGGTCGCACTCGGAGTAGCGCACGCGGATAGTGATCGAAGATCGGCCCGGGACGGGCCGGCTCGCGTCGTGAGGAGAAGCGCTTGACACGTCGGGACTACGCGAGCTCATGCCGCACCCGTTCGAGGAGTCGTTTGGTCGCCAGGATCCCGTCGTGCTCGCTCAGGCGCGCGCCCTCGTACTCGATGCCCACATGCCCGTGATAGCCCGCGTCCAGTACGATCCGCAGCATTCTCAGGTAATCCGTCGCAGTTTCATTGCCCTGCTCGTCGAAGTCGTGGGCCTTGGCGGAGACGGCTTTGGCGAAAGGCATGAG
>JADFOF010000303.1 GCA_022563015.1 Planctomycetota bacterium | reverse complement strand
TTGATGCCCCAGGCGGTCGAGAACTCACTGTCCCAAAAGTCGCCCTGGTAGTACTGCGGCCAGTTGACGTCGTTCTCGTCGCAATACTCGCGGAGCTTCTTGAGCCCGCCGTCTTCCTCCGACTTGTCGAGGCTGACGCCGATGAACTCGACGCCCTGGTCGCGATACTGGGCGTACAGCTTCTTCATGTGCGGGATCTCCTTCACGCACGGGCCGCACCACGTCGCCCAGAAGTCGATCACGACCACCTTGCCGCGCAGGTTCCGCATCGAGACCGTCTCGCCGCTGATCGCGTCGTTGAACTCGAGCCGGAACGGCCTGTTCAGCCCCTCGATCTGCCGGATCTTGCCCTTGGTGTAGCGGGCGGCCCGGGCGTCGGGATAGTTCGCCAGCACGCGCCGGTACAGCATCACCTCGCGTTCGGTGTCATCTTCGCAGAACCGCGCAGCCGCCATGAGCAGGCTCGCGGCCCGGTCGTCCTCGGGCGCCATCTTGACGAAGTGCTCTAGCGCCGGCATGAACTCGTACTCGGCGTACTCGGTCTTCCGCCCGATCGTCTGCGCGTAGGTGTAGCACGCCTCGACCGCCAGCGGGCCGTCGCCGGTGTTCATGATCCTCTCGGTCTCGGCCAGCACCGCATCGGTGTCGCCGAGCGTGCGCGCCAGAATCGTCCACCGCTGCGGCATGAGCGTCGTGATCTGCTCGTGGTCCGGGTTGGTCTGATACAGTTCGAGAATGAGCGCAGCCCGCGTGGTCTCGACCGCGTTCCGCTCCTGCATGTACCCTTTCTGATAATCCTCATCGCCCCTTTTCGACCTGTCGTGCTCGGGAGTCTGCAGCGCGTTGATCTCGGCGAGAATGACCTCGGCCGTGCGCGCGTCCTGGGCAGCCGCCGGCGCGACGATGGCCGCGACACCTACCGCGGCGCTCATCAATGTCACTGTGATTCTGTTCATGGCGTTCCCTCGTGGTGTGGACATCGGAACCCGGCCCACCCATCGCGGGCCGGCAAGCGCGAGTCTACCGGATCCCGCCGCCCGATTCCAATCGCCAGGTGCGAACAGGAGCCGACCGTTGGGAGTATTTAGCGCGAAGACCGCTGTGTCACACCGCAAAGAGGCCCAAGCGCCAGCGCGGGCTCTCCCAGTTCATTTCCCGATTTCAACGCGAAGATCGCGAAGTGAGGGAGAGACGAAGAGACGGAGGGGGGAAGCGACGGAGCGACGCAGCGACGAAGGGGGGGAAGAGGCGGAGAGACGGAGCGGTAGGTCGGCTCTCCGAGCTGGCTGCTCGCCCCATTTCCCCACCCTAATTCCCGGTCCCATTTCCCCTCCCGCCCTGTTTCCTCGCCCGACCTCGTTTCCCCACCCCATTCCCCCGGCGGCCCAGGCGATGACCGACGCACCAGCCCGCCCGCCCTGAGAGAACCGCCGCCCCATTTCCCCATTTCGGTTTGCTGAGAGAGAGCGCGTTGCGTTCTGTGACGATCGCTGCGACTCAGTTGTGGCGCGAGAGACCGGGTCCGGCGGGTCGCGGTTCTTTCATGCAGGCCGGGCTGGTTTTCGCGTACACTCCAGCCCGTCGTGCGAGGCTCTTATGAAGTGGATCAGGCGAAAACCGAGCGTGCGGGTTCATAGCTGGACGCCAGTCGTGTGCATCATGGTCCTGATCCCTGCCGTCTTGTGGATCAGCGGACGTCCGAACTATCAAGCATCCACGCCCGGACGTTGGATCCCCGGTTGGATCTCCGGCAAGACGGTGTACTTCAGCATGCTCCCATGGCCGACGTGCTACGTGACGAGATTGGACGGCAAGATGCAAATGCTGGGCGACGGTGTGCACGCCGTCGACGAGGCGCAGCCCGAGAACCTGAGGGGTTTCTATCTGTACTATCTGAACACCAGCGCGTCCGGAATCCTCGCGCCGACACGCATGCACATACGCCACCACCTCGACAAGCAGCCGGGAACCGTGACTGCACACCCGCAGGAATTCTTTGCGATTTCTCGACGCTGGGGGCTTGGGCTTACGCCGGATGAGGACGGGTTCATGGCGATGGATCCGCGTATCAAGCGGCTCAACACCTTTGAGGAGTCTCGACCGATCTGGAGCGGGTACGCGGCCAACACTGTCGCGCTGCTTGGGATCTCTGGGATCCTCTGGTCGATCGCGTGGGTGCCCGCCTGCGTGCGTTCATTCATTCGCTCAAGGAGAGTTGATCCGAACTTGTGCCCGGTCTGCAAGTACGACGTGTGCGCCACGCCGGGCCGCTGCCCCGAGTGCGGGTGGGGACAGGAGGGGGAGGGAGATGGGGATGTGTCGGGGGGAAATGGGGATGTCTCGGGGGGAAATGAGGCGTAGGCGGCGACACGGGTACGCGGGGCCAAACGCCGTGTGCGTTTTCGTGTACAATCTGGCAAGCAGTGCGAGGTGTGTATGAAGTGGCTCACGCGTAAACCGAGTTCGGCGGTACAATACCTGGTCGCCGCCGCCTGCGCTGCAATCCTGGGCGCGTCGCCGGATCTGATCAGCAGCGCTTACCCGGGCTATCACTCGAGAATCACGGACTGGGTCAAGCCGGTTTTCGTGAGCTACTACCGTGTCCTGCCCACCTTTATATTCCAGGATCCCGGTTTGGACAGTGATACCTACTTTGTCGCTGAGAGCGAGGGTCAGATCATCGCCCTGCATTGGGCCGACGAGGGGTGTGAGGCTCTCTGGCAAGACCCCGAGACCTTTGAGATGTGTTACTTCGTGGGCAGCTACCAGACCGGGCTGTGGGCGCCGACGCGATGGATCGACGCCCAGATTCTCTCTCACGCAGAACAGTCTCCTGGGAAAGCGCCCGTGGGGCGAAACATGCCGTCGCTGGAGCAAATACTCGAAAGGCAAGCCGTGCTCGTCGCGATCAAGGGGCTCGATCCTCGTCTTGCGACGTCGCAGTACGTCGCCGATACGCACATCATCTGGAGCGGGTTTGTCGTCAATGGCGTATGTCTGCTTGCGATCTCCGGGATTGTCTGGTCGTTCGCATGGGTGCCCGTCAAATTCCGCGACAACCGGCGCCGGACGCGCGCCGAACAAGGCCTCTGCCCGATGTGCGCGTACGACGTGCACGCAACGCCTGGCGCCTGCCCCGAGTGCGGGTGGGGGCACGCCAAAGAGGCGGACGAGCACGCAAGAAAGACGTAGGAGAACTCCGATCCGCCCGAAGAACCCGCCCCGATCGCGGCCGAGTAGGCTGGGGCAGGTTTGGGGGGAAACGGGGCGGCGCATGGAGTCAGCTCAGAGAGTTGACCCACCGTCCAACCGTCAGCTCGGAGATCCGACGTACCACTTCCCCACTTCGTCTCTCCGTCTCTTCGTCTCTTCATCGCTTCGTCGCTGCGCCACTTCGCGGATTTTGCGTTGAATTTGCCTAACGGTCGGCTCGGAGATCCGACCTACCGCTTGTCACTTCCCGAACCACACCAGGCGCCAGCCGCCGTGTTCGAGCA
>JADFOF010000302.1 GCA_022563015.1 Planctomycetota bacterium | reverse complement strand
TTGACAGCGTCGGGCGGTCCGTTCCGCGGGCGTTCTGCCGAGCAGGTCTACGACGCGACGCCCGAGCAGGCGCTGGATCACCCGACGTGGAGCATGGGCCCCAAGGTCACGATCGACTCGGCGACACTGATGAACAAGGCGCTCGAGGTGATCGAGGCGCACTGGCTCTTCTCGCTCCCGGGCGAGCGGATCGATGTCTTGATTCATCCGCAGTCGATCGTGCACGCGATGGTCGAGTTCGCCGATGGGTCGGTGGTCGCCCAGCTCGCGGCGCCGGACATGCGCGCACCGATCCAGGCGGCGTTGACGTTTCCGCGTCGGATCGAATCCGCGGCGGCGTCGCTCGATCTGGCCTCGATCGGCTCGCTCGAGTTCGAGCCGGCGACCACCGAAACGCACGCGGCCCTGCGGCTGGCGCACCATGCGATCGAGGCGCAGGGGTCGGCCGGCGCGACGATCAACGCCGCCAACGAGGCCGCCGTACTCGCCTTCCTCGACCGGCGCATCCCGTTCGGGCGCATCATCGAACTCACGGAGCTCGCCGTGGAGCGGCTCGGGGTCCAGCCGATCGCGTCGCTCGGGGATGCGCTGGAAGCGGACGCGCGCGCCCGCTCGTTCGTCGCAACCGCCATCGGCGGCTGATTCAGTTCTCGCTCGTGTCGTACACGATCGTCATGGAGGCGGTCGAGATCAGAACGCGGCCTTCGAGCACGGCGATCCTGCTGGGCCGCTCGGTCAAGGCGACATCGCGTGAGCCGAGCAGCTCGCCCGTGCGGGCCGAGAGCATGTGCACGCGGTTCACGCCGCGACCCTGCGCGTCAACCGTTGCGGCGCGCTCGATGGCGACGATCCGGCCTTCGGCGATCGCGGGCCTCAGGATCCCGGCCCGTCGTATCGAGTCCAGCGGGTCCATGCCCACGATCGTGCCGTCGGCATCGGTCACGACCACGCCGCCGCCGCCCACGAACACGGTGCGATCGCCCGCGCGGACGGTGCGGATGTCCCACCGGCCGAATCTCCCGTTGCCGACCAGCGGGCCGTTCCCGATGACCCGGCCGTCGGTCATCGACCGCGCGACGATCTCGCCGGATCGCCCGAGCGTGTAGAGCACGTCGCCGAACACCCATGCGGCCATGGTGCCGTTGGCCGCGGCGCCGGGCGCATCGCCGATGTGCGACCATCGCGTCCCGCCCGTCGGCACGTCGATGCACTGCAGCCCGCCCGAGGTTCCCACTACCAGCGTGTCGGGGTCGGCGATGCGCACCCACGCCGGCTGGGCCGACACCACCGCCGATGTCTCGATGCGCTCGCCGGTGCGCGCGTCGAAGACCGCGACGATGGGCTCGACATCCACGCGCCCGGTGTCCGGATTTGGCGGGGATTTCGAGCCGGCCAGAGCGACGAGCCCGTTGGCAACGTGCACGTCGAACACCGCCGCCACCGGCGTCATCATCGTGCGCACGACTGTGCCGGTCTTTGGATCGAACACCGCCATGCGCCCGCTCCGCTCGACCACGACCACCGCGTCCGGGCCGACCCACACGACAAGTTCGGCGGCGGCGCGGCGGACGCCGCCGGGCGTGTCGAACATGATCGGCAGCCTCAGCCGATTGGTCAGCCGGTTGGCAAACGAGCCGTCCGGCTTGAACAGCGCGTCGAACGCGCCGGTCCGCCAGAGCGTTCGGCCGTCGATCACGCTGATCCGCTCGATGTCGCCGCCGCGAGGCGTGGGCCAGAGCAGGTACACCGAATCGTCATCCACGCGGATCACGCCGGGATCGAAGTCGGTGAACGTGCGGGTCCAGAGCTTGGCGAGGCGGCCCGGCCCGTCGGCGTTCATGGCACGCTCGCCGAGCCCGCGCACCGCCTCGACCGGGCCGAACAGAGCGATCTCACGCGCCGCGGTCGAACGCAGCAGCACGTGCCCCACACCGCCCTCGCGCGCGTCCATGAGCGTCGGCACCAGCGTCCACCCCGGGATCGCCTGAGCTGATCCCGTGAGCGTCGAGCCGATACGCGGCCGGCGGTCCGTCGCGGCAGCCAGCCTTGTCAAATCGGCAAGAACAGCGCTCGCGTCGGTTTGGCCGGCGAGGATCGGCGAATCCGGGTGCTCGGCCATGAGCCTGGCGAGGATCTGGGCGGCTTCGGCGTGCCGTTCCTGATCGCGCAGCGTCGCGACGATCCGATCGGCCGCCACCGCGACGGCCGAGGTGTCGTCGGCCAGCCCGGCGGCGAGCGCGATCTCGGCGGCCAGGAGCGACCGGCGGAACGCGAGCAGCGCGACGCCGACGCGCCCATTGTTCAGGTGCGCCTCGCCCGCGGCCAGCCACGCACGCGACGCCGATTCCGAGACCGGGTAGCGCCGCGCCAGCGCCTCGAACACGGCGGGGTCGGCGCGCGGGCCCAGTTTTTCGAGCGCGGCGGCGGCGCGCGCGTTCTCGCCCGCGTACGCCTCGACGCCGTGCTCGAGCACCAGCGCCCGAAGCCGCAGCGTCGCCACGGAACGCGCTTGGTCGCGGCGCCCGTCGCTGACGAGTTCGACATCGCCCAGGGCCGCGTCGGCGAGGATGCGACCGTACGCCTCCGACGCCGCCGAGTGCTCCCCCGTCGACTCGAGCGCCGGCCCCAGCACGAGCAGGTACTCGACGCGCTGCTCGCTGGTGGCGGCGACGCGACCGAGCCGATCGACGACAGCCCGCAGCGTGGCGTCGTCCAGAACCGGCGAATCACCGCCCCCGCTGGGGGATCCGAGCGCATCGGTGGCCATCGTGTGCAGCGCCTTGAACAGGCGGCTTCGGGCGGCGATGTTCGACGCGTCCGATGGTCGCCGGGCCAGCGCTTCGAGCGCGCGGTCCACGGCGGGGACGATCCGATCGGCGCGGCCGACGCGGTAGGCAAGGTCCGCGTAGCTCACCGCCGGGGCCGCCTGGTCCGGCTCGGCCCGCATCCGCTCGAGCAGCACGCGGTCGGCCACCGCCCAGCTGACGTAGGTGTGCACGGCGGCATCGTCCACGACGACGACCTGCTCCCCCACCGGCAGCGCTTCGCCCGGATGGTCCAGCGCGATGAACCGCGTGGATTCGCGCGGGTCGGCCGGGTCGATCTGCACCAGCCCGCCGATCGTCGGCACGTACAGGAGGCCTCCGGCGGGCACGACGCGGCCCCGGATCCCCGGCTGATCGAACTTGTGCGTCAGCCGGATCGGCCCGCTCTCGAACTCGTCGAATCGCACCGTCGCCACTTTCGTCTTCCCCACCGCGGCCAGGTACTCGCCCGCGCCGACCAGGTACTGCACCAACCCGAACCGGTCCGCCGTGCGCGACGCGATCAACGCGCCCGTGTGCCGATCGAGCATGACGATCCTGTCACGCGTGGGTGTGAGCATGAAGACCGCGTCGTCGTGGACGACCGCCACGATCGACTCCCACGCCGACGTCCGCGATCCCGCCGCGATCTGGGCCGCACCCAGGCGGCGGACCCAGATCGATCGTCCGGTCTCGGCCT
>JADFOF010000301.1 GCA_022563015.1 Planctomycetota bacterium | reverse complement strand
GAGCCATGGGACATCCGCGCGGTCGTGCCCTGCTGGAACCGCCGGGCCGACGCGATTCGGCTGCTCGCCGACCTGGCCGCCCTGACTCCCACCCCCGGAGCCTGCCTGCGCGTCACCCTCGTCGACAACGCCTCGGACCAGCCGCTGAGCACGCTTCAGCCGCCCGCCGGCCTTCGACTTGACCACCTCCGGCTGGAACGCAACGCGGGCGGGAGCGGCGGGTTCAACGCCGGCCTCGCGCACGCCCTCGCACAGACCGGGCCCGGCACCGATCATCGCACCCTGCTCTGGCTGATCGACAGCGACGTGCGCCTCGAGCCCGGCGCGCTCGGCGCCCTGCTCGACGCCATGCACGCCCATCCCGACGCGCTCGTCGTCGGCTCCATGCTCTGCCACCCGGACTCGGGCCTGCCGTTCGAGTTGGGCGGGCACGTCGACCGCCGCCGGGGCGAGTACGTCTCGCATCGGCCGACGCAAACCCAGCTCGCCGCGCCCAACAATCCCGTCCAGGTCGAGTACGTCGCCGCGTGCAGCATGATCGTGCGTGCGGGCGCCGCCCGGCGGGCCGGGCTCATGGCGGACCTGTTCGTCAACGGCGACGACGTCGAGTGGTGCCTCCGCCTGGCGCGGGTGAATAGCGGGCGCATCCTTGCCTCGCCCGCGTCGCGCGTGCGCCACCCGCACCCCGATCGCATGCGCACCTGGGACCGGGCGTACGTCGGTCGAAACGCGTTCGCCGTCATCGACGCGCTCGGCCTGGGCGCGCGCACACGCTTTCGCCGCGCCGCACGCGAGGTCGCCCGCGCGCTCTGCCAGACGCTCGTCGGCCGAGACGATCTGGCCGGGCTCCACCTCGCCGCGCTCGAGAGCGCCCGCCGTGGACGGGTCAACGGCTCGATGCGCGCGTCGTTTCGGCCGTTCGCGCCGCTCGAACGCCTCCCGGAAGACCTGGCCGACGCCCTCTCCCCCGAGCGCCATCCAGCCGTCGAAGTGATCGGCGAGCTCGGGCTGGACCAGCCGACCCGGGCGGATCTCGTCAGGCGGCTCGAACGCGCGGGCCTGCGCGTCATCTCCCGGCCGGCGCACACGGGTCCGCTTGCCGCCCTGAGCCGCCTTCTCTCGGGGCCTTCTACCTCGGTGGCTCTGGTCTCGGCACGCGCCCGACCCGCGGACTGGATGGCCGGCCGAACGCTCGTGACCGTCTGCCCACAGGGCTTTTCAATGAACCGCATCCGGCACGCGGACCGGATTGCAGCGGCGGTCGGCGTCGCCGCTCGCGGGCTTCGTCACAGCGCAGCGCTGGCCGTCCGAGGTCCGGGCGCACGACCGACCATCGCCTGGCCCGGGCACCAGCAGGGCGCGCCGGATCTGGCCATCATCGTCCTCAGCTACAACCGCGCAGCCGTGCTGGTGCGCACCATCACTGCCCTCCTCAACGACCCCGCGCTCGACCGAGCCGTTCGCGACGTGCAGATCCTCGTCGTGGACAACGGCTCGACGGACGGGTCGGTCGAGTTCGTACGACGCCGCTGCCCCGACCCGCGCGTAAAAATCCTGCCGCTGGATTCCAACATCGGCGTCGCCGCGTTCAACCGAGGCGTGGCCATGACCGACGCCCCGCTGGTCCTCATCCTGGACGACGACGCCCGCCCGGCCGAAGGGGCGCTGGCCGAAGCGCTGCGCGTGCTCGACGCTCGGCCCGAGTTGGCCGCCGTCACGCTCCACCCCAAGCACCCCGCGTCGCGCGCCAGCGAGTGGCCCTTCGCCGGCGACAGGCCCCGCGACGACTGGCCCGTCATGGGCTGCGCCAACCTGGTTCGGCGCGACGCGTGGCGACGCGTGCACGGCTACGAGGAGCGGTTCTTCCTCTACCGCAACGACATCGACCTGGCCATGAAGCTGCGGGCCATCGGCATGGGCGTCTACTTTGATCCAGATCAAATCGTCTGGCACGACAGCCCGGCCGCCAGAAGGAAATCGCCCCGATGGTTCAGCACCGCCACGCGAAACTGGGTCTGGTTGTGTCGAAGGCACGGCCGCGGGCTCACGACGCCGACCGCGATCGCCGCCGGTTGGCTCCGGGCTCATCGGCTGGCCGGCGTGTCTCCCGGCGCCCATGTGCGGACGATCGGCGGCGTGCTCATGGGTCTGTGCGCAGCCCCGCCCACCATGCCCGCCGACGCCGACCGCTCCGGCCGGGTGCTCCGCGACTTCCTCACGCTCCGATTCCGCGCAGCACGCTGAGCCCGCAGCGCCACACATCGGCTTCGATCAGCGCACTGTCTTCGCAACTGAACGGACGCCGAATCTGAGCCCGCCGCGGGCGAAGGCTCGGATCACGGGCGTCATCGGGTCTATCCGAGGCTTCGCGGACTCAGCCTCGGCGTCCTGCGCGCGTTCCGCTGCGGCACCGACAGGACTCTGGCACCGGGCCCATCGATCATGGCAACAGGCCGCTCAGCCCCGAGAGCGCCCCCCCGGCGAGAAGCTCGGTCAGCCCGAGTTCGTCCAGCTCCGCGGCCACCGCCGCCTTGGCCGTCTCCTGCGCACGCGCCAGCCCGTCGTTCACAGCCTCGGTAATGAGCGCCTCAGCTGCGGCCCGGTTCGCGTCGTCGCCGAGCCCGCACGCCAGCGACGGGCTCAGCTCCACCGCGACCAGCTTCATGTCGCACGTGAATGTCGCGCGGGCCGCGCCGCCGCCCGCCTCACCCGTCACACGCGTCGCCGACAGCGCCGCCCGCACGCGCTGCGCCGATGCTTGAAGCCGGTCCTGGTTCTTCATCAACCCGGCCAGCACGCCCATCAGCTTCATCTGGTTCAGCATGTCACCCGCCCGTCGGCCGGATCGGCACCGGGACTCCGTCAGCGTCCGATTCGATCATCGCGATGATCGTGTTCAGCTTGATGTTGACACGCACCAGCACGTAGATCGTCTCGTCGCCAGCCGTCACCGTGTAAATGTACTCAAGCGCATTGGGCGTGACCGGGTTTCCCTCCTCATCCAGGTTCGGGCTCGGATCCAGCGGGGCCGGTCGCCGAGTTGCCTTCCCGAAGTACTCGTCCGCGTCCTCGAGCGACTCTCCCAGCAGATACTGTGTCTGAATCTCGGTCCGCCACTGCTCGGCCGACTTGCCCTGCGACCTCATGAAGAAGAACGCGCCCGCCGCGGCGATCAGCACCACCAGCAGGACCACCAGGACCGGAGAGACCCCGCCCCGCGACGCCCCGCGTCCGCTTGCCCATCGTTTGCTGTCAGGCATCCTGAGTTCCCTTTCTTTCGACTTTGACGATCTTCGCCCCGAACGCTCGGGCCACACTTTGTACCAGAGGATGCTCGGCCGCGACGGACTGCTCCGGCTCGGGATTGTTGGCTCCCGTCGCCGCCCCGGCCTCCGACGCCGGTTTCGCTTCCGAACGCACGATCTCCACCTCGACGCCCGCCCCGCACGCGCCGCGCACGGTCTCGCGGATCTCGTCGAGCTTCTGCTCGGCCCAGGTCACGAGC
>JADFOF010000300.1 GCA_022563015.1 Planctomycetota bacterium | reverse complement strand
CGGCGCAACAGGGGCACGTTTACGGGGGGCGGGCTGGTGGCCGCGGCGCTGATCTTCGGCCTGGCGCTGGCAACTTACGGTTTCATCACCGCCAGCAACGAACGCGACAAAAAGGAAACGGCCCTCGCCCAAGCCGAGGCGGTCACCGACTTCCTGTCGGGCATGCTCGGCGCGGTCGATCCGGGTAAGGAGGGCAAGGACGTCACCGTCCGGGCGGTGCTGGATGAGGCCTCCAAGGACATCGCCGAGAAGTTCGCGGATCAGCCGCTCATCGAGGCCCGCCTGCGAGCCACAATTGGAGTGGCCTACCTGAAGCTCGGCCTTAGCGTGGAGGCGGAACCGCACTTGGTCGCGGCCGTGGAGATCCGCAAGGAACACCTTCCAGATCAACATCCACACACACTGGCGTCAATGAACGCCCTCGCAGTCTTGTATTACGATCTGGGCCGCTACGGCGAGGCGCAGCGACTGTATGCCCAGGCGCTCGACATCCGCAAGCGCGTGCTGGGTGAGGAGCACCCCGACACGCTGAACTCAATGAACAACATGGCGAACCTTTACTGGACTCAGGGCCGGTACGGCGAGGCGGAGCGGCTGCATACGCAGACGCTCGACATCCGCAAGCGCGTGCTGGGAGAGGAGCATCCGGACACGCTCACATCCATGAGCCACCTCGCGCTCGTGTATTACCAACAGGGCCGATACGACGAGGCGGAGCCGCTGTATCTCCAGACGCTAGAGATCCAGACGCGCGCGCTCGGGGACGAACACCCGAGCACACTGGCGTCGATGAGCAACCTCGCCCTCGTCTACTTCGAACAGGGCCGCTATGACGAGGCACACACGCTGCGTGTGCGGACGCTGGAGATTCAAAAGCACAAACTGGGCGAGGAGCATCCACAGACGCTGGCATCGATGAACAACCTCGCAATTCTAAGCCGGGTTCAGGGCCGCTATGACGAAGCGGAGGCGCTGCATCTGCAGACGCTGGAGACTCAAACGCGCGTGCTGGGCGCCGAGCACCCGGACACATTGCTGTGGATGAACAACCTCGCCGTCCTTTATGCAGAGCAGGCTCGCTATGACGAGGCCGAGGCACTGTTTGTGCAGACGCTGGAGATCACGCGGCGAGTGCTGGGCGATGAGTACCCGGAGACGCTGCGATCAGCGAAGAAACTGCTGAGTGTGCTTCTCGCCCAGGGCAAGCTCGACGAGGCCCGCCCGCTGGCGGCCGAGCAGCTCGAACCATTTCGGCGCGCTGCCGAGCAGCCGCAAGCGAATCCCGACGCACTCAACAACTATGCCTGGATGCTGCTGACGATTGAGCCGGCCGACCTGCGCGATTCAGACGCAGCGCTGGAACTCGCCCGGCGGGCGAATGACCTGACCAACTACGACAACCCTTTGTCTCTCGACACGCTGGCGCTGGCCTACCACATGACCGGCGACACGCCACGGGCACTCGAAACTCAACAAGAAGCCCTTTCCTTGCTTACGGAAGATCAGCAATCGTCTCGCCCGGAGATGGAAGCACACTTGGCCAAGTACAAGGCGGCCCTTGAGCAAGGCGCGCAGGACGACTAACCATCACAGCCCGCAGCGCAAGCGACAGGTCAGGCAAGCGACTAGAGGAAAACGAGTCGGGCCCCGCGCTGGCGCTGCTCCCCGACGGCGATTCGCCGCTGAGAGAGGAATTGGAGCGCCGCCTGGCGGAGTTTGAGAGAACATCGAATGACGAAGACAAAGCCGGCCACGACCGGTGAGAATTCGGCCGCTTCCGAGCCGAAGCCGGCATGCTGCTCGGCCTGAGTGAGGAAGCCAGTGTTAACCGGGGTCGCGCGACCCCACCGTAGCTGTCCGCCGCAATAGTAGCGTCGGCCCCCCGTGGCCGACGTAGAACGCGAGAAACCGCGCCTTTGCAACCGGCGCTCGACCGCGAAAGGTCTTTCGCGGCGGACTGGTAGGAGCGAAAGTGATGGCAAGCCGAAATAAAACAGTCGCTGTCTTGTTCGCCTGTGCTCTCAGCACCGCCGTTGCGCGGGCACAGACAACGTACTTTGTCGACGGATCCTGTGGCGACGATGCGTGGACGGCCTCGAGCCCGATCTGCGAAGCGCCGAACGGGCCGAAGCGGACGATTCAGGCGGGGATCGACGCGTCGGTGACGGGCGACACGGTGATCGTTGCCGACGGGGTGTACACCGGCTTCGGCAACCGCGACCTGGACTTCGGCGGACGGGACATCCACCTGCGTAGCGAGAGCCTCAATCCGGCGCTGTGCATCATTGACTGCCAGGGCACGGCCAACGACCCGCATCGCGGCTTCTACTTTCACAGCGGGGAGACCACGGCTGCGATCGTCGAGGGCTTCACGATCACGAACGGCTACGCCAATTTCAATGATCCGGGTCGCGGGATTGTTGGCGGGGGGGTCTTCTGCGAAGACAGCAGCCCGACATTTCGCAAGTGCGCGATCGTGAACAATACGGCACAAAATTCCGGCGGCGGCGTGTGGGGGCACGTCCCGCCAACTCCCGGTACACCCGTGCTGCTCGAGTGCGTAGTGCGGGGGAATCAAGCGATCGGAGGGGAAGGAGGCGGGATCAACTGCCCGCTTGGCGCGACGCTGATCGACTGCGAGATCATCGACAACAACGCGCAGAGTGACGGAGGGGCGTTGGTTGGTCTTGCGACCGTATCCGGCTGCACGATTTCGGGGAACACCAGCAATGGTTTCGCCGCCGGAATCAGAATTGCTGGTGGTACACTCTCGGATTGCTGGATTTTTGACAATCACGCTACCCGGAAAGGGCAAGGCGGCGGTATCAACGCCAGCAACTGCGTTATCGAAAACTCGGTCATCGAAGGCAACTCGGGTGGCCTTGTCGGCGGCGGGATCGACGCGGGGCGCAACGTCACCGTTGTCAACTGCACGATCCGCGGCAACTCGGCGGTGGCCGGCGGCGGAATCCATGTGTTGGGCCAGAACGTGCTCATCAAGGACTGCCTGATCGAAAGCAACCACGCCTCCGGCTTCAACGATGGAGAGGCCGGGGGCGGCCTGGCGCTCAGGACCAGCGGCGCGACGGTTCTGAACTGCATTGTGGCCTTCAACACATCAGCCCGGGATGGCGGTGGCATCTGGTGTTCGCGAGATCCGATCGTGGTCAACTGCCTGATTGTTGATAACGTTGCGGACGGGGACGGGGGCGGGATCCGCACCAGTGACGGAATTCCGCTGATCGCGAACTGTACGGTCGCGTTCAATCACGCGGCCGGACGCGGCGGAGGGATCGTCGCCAAGAACGTATTCTCCAACGGTCTCGGACCGACCGTTTACAACAGCATCATCTGGGGCAATAGCGCCGTGGCAGGACCTCAGCTCGCCGTCCTCGATTACGTTGACGGCAGTGGCTTTACGTGGTCTGTGGCGATGAGCGTGGGTTACAACGATGCTCAAGGCGGCAAGGCATCCGTTGTGGTGGATCCGCTCTCCACGCTGAACTGGCTCGCGGGCAACTTCGAGCAGA
>JADFOF010000029.1 GCA_022563015.1 Planctomycetota bacterium | reverse complement strand
CAGGCCGCACAGCCGGGCCGGCGCGACGGTCATCAGTTCGATCAGCTTCGGCCATCCGATCAGCCCCGGCTCGACGAGCGCCTTCACGTACAGAGCCAGCGCAACCTCGAGCCCGATCAGGCCGAACGGCGCGTCCTCGATCGGCTTTAGCTTCTCGTCGATCGTGTGCGGCGCGTGGTCGGTGGCCAGGATGGTGACAGTGCCGTCCGCCACGCCCTGACGCAGGGCGTCGATGTCAGATTGTTCGCGTAGCGGCGGGTTGACCTTCGCCATCGCGTCCGGGGCGCCGTCACGATCCACCGTCTCGTCGGTCAGGAGCAGGTGGTGCGGCGAGGCCTCGGCGGTGATCGGCTGGCCATCCGCCCGCGCCCGCCGGATGATCTCGACCGACCCGGCGCTCGAGACGTGCTGCACGTGGTACCGGCACCGGATGTCGCGGTTGAGCCGGATGTCACGCTCGATGATCACTTCCTCGGCGACCCTCGGCCAGCCCGCGAGCCCGAAGCGCGTCGACACAACCCCGGCGTGCATGACAGCCTCTTGTGTGAGCGTCGGCTCCTGGCAGTGCTGCATGAGCGCCGCCCCGGTCTCGCGCACCTCAGCCAGCGCGCGGGCCATCAGACCCGCCGACGCGACCGCGTCACCGTCGTCGCTGAACCCCACCGCGCCCGCCTCGTGCATGAGCGCGATCTCGGCCAGCCGCTCACCCGCGCGACCCTTTGACACGGCCCCGATCGGGAACACACGGCAGACGGCCCGCTCCGCCGCGCGGTCGTACACGAACCGGATCAGCTCCGGGCAATCCAGCGCCGGCTGCGTGTTGGGCATGCAGCAGACGGTGGTGAACCCGCCGGCGACGGCCGCGAGACTGCCCGTCTCGATCGTCTCCTTCTCCTCGTGGCCGGGCTCGCGGAGGTGCACGTGCGGGTCGATGAGCCCGGGCGCGACGATCCGATCGGCCGCTTCGATCACACGGTCGGCGTCCGAGACGCTCAGCCCGGCGCCGATCTCGACGATCTTGCCGTCCCGCACCGCGACGTCCATGGTGCCGTCGCGACCCGACGCCGGGTCGATCACCCGACCGTTCCTGACCAGCAGCGTCGTCATGCAGGCACGATAGGCCTTCGGCTGGTCAGAGGCCCGCCGGGGGGTCGGCCGGAGTGACTTGCCCGCAGTCCCCGGCTAGGCTTGCCCACACCCGGGGTGTAGCGCAGCTTGGTTAGCGCGTCTGACTGGGGGTCAGAAGGTCGGAGGTTCGAATCCTCTCACCCCGATTCGCCGAGGGCGAATAGAGCAGGCGAAATGGGAACAGGTGAGCAGGTGAAAGAAACCGCCCGCTCGCTTGCGGTCTTGGCCCATTGATACACTTCTCGCATGGCACAGGGGCGGCTACGGCGGCTGGTCGCGCGGCGGAGGCTCAAGTGGGTGGGGCTCGTTGTGGCACTTGTGATCGCAATCATCTACTTGGCGTCAGTCTGGTGGAGTGTACACGTCGGGCGAGTCGGTGAGAGTGGCTACTACGGGGTATGGGTTGACGACGGCGCGATCGGCGTGATGAGGCTTAGAGGTAAACCCAAAGCGAGTGGTTCTGTTGGCGTTGAGTTTGGTGCAGCAGAAGGTGCATCGGTGCAGCCATGGTTTAACTGGCGCGGATACGCAGCAATCGTTCCTGTGGAGATCCCACTCTGGTTCCCACTTCTGCTCATCGCCGTGCCCACCGCATATCTCTGGTACACCGATCACCGCGCAGAGCCGTGGCAGTGTCCGAAGTGCCGGTACGATCTGCGCGGGCTTGATGGCGGGGTGTGCCCGGAGTGCGGCGCGAAGAATGCCGTCGGTAATAATCACTAGAATGATCCGAACGCAAGAGTCGTTTGCTGGAGAATCGATTGCCCGCTGTTGACGCAAAGGAACTATTGCTGAGGTTTACAGCTCGCTTCGTTTTATTCGAGGTGCAAGCGATCGTGGGCGGCACGCTGTCCACACTCTCTTTTCTACCGGACATGGGCGCATTCGTTGGCGGTTGTTTAGGTATTCCGGCGAGTCTGCTGTTCTCGACATTGCACTACCGCAAGGACATCGTGCATGTGGCGGCGACGTCGACCGTACTGCTGATTGTGATTCTCGTCGTGCACGCCGTCCTCGGCCTTGGCAATCCGTTCTTGGTGTACGTGACGGTTGTGGTCGTCTTTGTTTTGCTTGCCGCTTGCCTGCCTGACGAGATTCGGCGTACCATACCCGGCTGCTGCACTCAATGCGACTACAACCTCGCTGGTCTCGAACCCGAGCACGAACTCATCACCTGTCCGGAATGCGGTCACTTGAATCTTCCACGGCGAAGCGAGTCACTCACCACCACCTCGGGACGCAATCGGGCCCAATGACCGCCACCCACGCCTCCCACACCCTCTACGCCATCCGCGTGTCCCCACTCCTGCCCAAGCGGCCCGAAAGTGCCTCCATTTAGCCATATAGTTTGGTGTGATGTCGGCGCTTGCCCTCTGGTGGTCCGGGTTCTTCATCGCGCTGGTTGGCGGCGCGGTGGCGGTGTGGGCGCTGATCATTCGCGGGCGGCTGAAAGGGCGCCGCCGCCGCCCCGATCGGACCGGCCCGGTCGCGCAGGGCGAGGTGGCGGAGCACGACGCACTCCTGCTCGCGTATCTCGGCGGACACGACGAGCCCTGCCCGATGTGCGAGTACAACCTGCGCGGGCTGACGGGGACGGTGTGCCCGGAGTGCGGCGAGGCGCTTCGGCTGCGCGTATCGCTCAGCGAGCCAAAGATGGCGGCGTACCTGTGCGGGCTGATCGGGCTCTCGCTGGGAGTCGGGTTCAGCGGGATCATTCTCGCGTTTGGAGTGGTCGGCACCCTGATGTATGGCTTTGGGGGAGGTCCCCCGTACTGGATGATCGCCGCTCTGGTGTCCCAGTTCGTGATCGAGGGCCTGGCGATCTGGGCGTGGCTGGTCCGCCGGAACTGGATTCGACGCCGAGACAGGAGCCAGCGCTTGGCGCTTGTCGCGGCCGCGTGCGGGTGCACCATCGGGTTTACCGTGCTGTGGTTCACGATGATCTTCCTGTGAGGCAAGTGGACGCCGCCCTCGCCTCCCACATCCTCTACACCTTCCGCGACCGCGGTGTCGGGGGGGCGTTACACTCGTGCTCGAAGAGCTCGGCGGTGGAGCCGGGCGAAGGTCAAGTGGGAAGTGTCCGGCTAAGCCCTCAGGGAGGTTTCAACATGTTGACACGCCGTGAAATGCTGAAGACGAGCGCCCAGATTGGAACCGTGCTCACTTTTCCGTCCTTGAGACTCCCGACTGCTGCCGATCAGCCCCTCGGAATCGAAGTCAACGATGTCCAATCGCAATTGAACGCGACCCACGTCAACCGGATCATCAAGCCCAAGACCGTCGACGAAATCCAAGCCGCCCTCCGAGCCGCCCAGCGAGAGCGACGCGCCATCAGTGTGGCAGGTGGAAGGCATGCAATGGGGGGCCAACAGTTCGGCCGCGACACGATCCTGCTCGACATGAAGCAGTTCAACCGCGTGGTGAACTTCGATAAAGATAGGGGTCACATCGAGGTCGAGGGAGGGATCGAATGGCCTGAATTGATTGAGTATCTTCACCGAGAACAGACAGGTCGGCGGGATGCTTGGGCGATCCGGCAAAAACAGACAGGCGTGGATCACGTCAGCCTCGGTGGATCGCTAGCAGCCAACATTCACGGCCGAGGACTTCGCTCTCCACCGATCATCGGTGATGTCGAGTCGATTGTTCTGGTCGATGCGATAGGCAACCTCCACACCTGTAATCGACGTGAGAACCCGGAGCTGTTTGCTCTGGCCATCGGTGGATACGGACTCTTCGGCATCATCGCCCAGGTGACGTTGCGACTGGTGCCTCGCACCAAGATAGAACGTGTAGTGGAGGTGATTGCGGTGAAAGACCTGCTCCACCGGATGGAAGAACGGCTTGAGCAGGGATTCGTATACGGCAGCTGTCAATACTCCACCGACCTGGAGACGGACGCCGAATCGCACGCTGGTGTCTTCTCCTGCTACCGGCCTGTGGATCCAGATACCCCGGTTCCGAAGGATCAGAAGCGGCTCTCCGCGAAGGACTGGGCCGAGCTCTATACCCTGGCGCGCACCGACAAGAAGAAGGCCTTCGAAAGGTACTCCAAGCACTATCTTTCTACATCGGGACAGATCTATTGGTCGGACACGCACCAGTTGGCGGCCGCCATTGAAGGCTACCGTGAAGCCGTGGACACGGAGCGCGGTACGGAAATGATTACGGAAGTGTTCGTAACGAAGGACGCCTTCTTGCCCCTTTTGGCCCAGGTACGGGCGGACTTCCTAAAACACAAAGTCGATATGACGTATGGCACCATTCGCTTCATCCAGAAGGATACCGAGAGCTTTCTTGCCTGGGCCAGGGAGCCTTTCGTGTGTATCGTCTGTAACCTCCACGTTCTCCACACGAAGGAAGGCAGGAAGAAGTCAGCCGAGGACTTCCGTCGGATCATTGACCGCGTCATCCAATTCGGGGGGACGTATTACTTGACTTATCACCGTTGGGCGACCCGGAAGCAGGTGGAGACCTGCTATCCCCAGTTCGTCGAATTCCTGCGTCTGAAACAAAGGTACGATCCGGATGAAAGATTTCAGAGCGACTGGTATCGCCATCACAAGGAGATGTTTGCGGACAAGCTCTGAGATAATCCACAGCAATCGAGTTCGGGCGAAAGAGGCCGGGAGTCCAGCTTATGTCGTCGTTCTCAAACTGGCAGTCTCGCGAGGCTCTGTGGTGTAGCTCGGAAGACGTGGTGACCGCCGCCCTCGCCTCCCACATTCTCGACGCCATTCGCGACCACATGAGGCTGCACGTCGGGTTCTGCCAGTGGACCCGCGACGACGGGGTAGCGCTCCGGATCTGCGCCGCGCGCGACAACGACGGACAGCGGTGAGTGGCAAAGTGTGGTTCCTTAGCCAGCCGGACTTGCAATTGAGTCTCAGTCGCAATACTGTTCGTCCACTGTCGCCCGCGAGGTGGAGAAAGGACCGATCAAATGCCGATCAGAAGTCGCCGCTGGTCTGGTTTCACACTCATCGAACTGCTCGTCGTCATCGCGATCATCGCCCTGCTGATCGGGATTCTGCTGCCGGCCCTGGGTCGGGCACGGGACGCGGCCAAGGCGACCATCGACCTCGCGAACCTGCGTTCGCTCGGGCAGGGCATGGAGATGTACCTGGGTGATTATGCGACCCTGCCGCCGTTTCGGCTTCCCCAGGGCATGAGCCACCCGGCCACGGGGCGTCCCCGGGCGCGCTGGCAGTGGTTCATCGGCGACTATGTCGGCCGCCCCTACACGCCCCGCACGCCGCAGGAGTTGGCGGACTTCATGAACGCCGGCCCGATCGCCCGTATTGACAACAAGGTTTTCATGGATCCGACGCACACACTGGACAGCTTCGTGCGCGGCTCGACGGGAAGGATCGAGGCGCTGCGCAACGGCTCGTACGGTTTCAACTACCACTACCTCGGCAACAGCCGCACCAGCAACCCGAAGCCGAGGTTCAACAACTTCCCCGTGCGCGTGGGGCGGATCCAGCAGCCGGCGATGACGGTGTCGATCGCGGACTGCCTTGGGAACCAGGCGACCTACAACCAGACGGGCTTTCGCGAGCATTCGTACGCGCTTGATCCGCCCCGGCTGGACACCGAGCACAACAACGCCCAGCGATTCGGGGAGCCGAGCGGCAAGTCGCCGGCGCACGCCAGGCATATGGGCAAGGCGATGACCGCCTTTCTCGACGGACACGCCGAGCCGATGTCGCTTCGGGAACTGGGCTACTTCGTCCTCGACGAGACGCGCAACCAGGTCGAGCATGACGCGGGAAGCAACCGGCTCTTCACCGGGCTGGGCTACGACGTGGACGAAGACCCGTGAGCTGACGCCGGCTCACCGGGCACCATTCTGCATGCGAGCGCCCCGTATAGCGTCGCGCCATGGGTCGGGCGGATCCTCTGACCAGATGTCGCATCGAGAAGGGTGTAGGACGCCGAATCTGAGCAGAGCGAAGGCTCGGATATCCCCGACGACGCCTGTGATCCGAGCCTTGGCCCGCAGCGGGCTCAGACTCGGCGTCCGTTCAGTTGCGCGCGCGACGCGGTGATTGAAACCGCTCTAATGCGGCAGGTCCGCACTGCGACTCGCTCGGATCGCGTTCTTCGCCTCTCCCTCAGTGCTTGCCCAGATATTTGGCGATGTCGAAGTCCACGAAGTCCGCGTGGTGGAAGATGATGCTCTCGATCGAGCGCTCGACCTTGTCGCCCTCGTGGCTGTGCGTGGCCACGATGTGCATGACCTCGGGCGGGATGGAGTGCTTGTAGCACATCGCCACGCCGCTGAACGGGTGGCGGAGCATCCGACCAAAGCGGCCCTGGACGACTCGGCCCTGCTCGTCCTTGTCGAACTCGAGCGGCTTGCCGACGTCGGCCAGCAGCGACCCCGCGATCAGGTGATCCAGATTGATCGGGATCCGCTCGCCGAAGACCTCGCCCAGCACGCCGGCGATCGCGATGCACTGCTTGCAGCATGAATTGATGTGCTCGATGTAGCGCAGGTCGATGTCGCCGGCCAGCAGCGTGAACGGCACGGCTCGAAGCTCGTCGGTGGTCCAGCCCGTGCCGCCGCAGCCCGTCTCGAGCGCCTCGGACCACACCGCCGCGACGTTGTCGCGCAGCTTGGCGTCCGTGATATCCATGAGATTGGGAAACAGTTCGACGATCTGGTCGGTGGTGTACGGCATCAGGTCTGTTCCATGCGCCGGCGGGCTCTCAGTGAGCCCGGCCCGGTCGTTGCGTCATCGTCGCTACGGAGGATCGCGTACAGGTTGCAATCGCGGTACCTTCCGCTCTTCTTGCAGTGATTCCGCAGGGTCGGGCGGTCGGTCTGAAGCTCCGGCACACGGCTCATCGCTGGGAAACCTCGCGCGACGGCGGGCCGTCGTAGGTGTGCGCGCTCGGGTCGATGTGGCGCATCGGTTTCTGACGCGTCTGCTCCTCGACGACGTGCGCGACCAGCCCCGGAGTGCGTGCGATCATGAACAGCCCGTTCATCGCGCCCTGCTCGAAGCCCAGGTCCGCCAGGACCGCTCCGATCGCCCCGTCGACGTTGATCGGCAGGCTCTTGCCCACCCGTCCGAACGCCCGCTCGACGGCCAGTGCAGCCGCCACGCACGTTCCCGTCGCCCCGCTCTGTGACGCCAGCTCGAACAGCCGGGCCGTCCGCGGATCCTTCGTGTGCACGCGATGGCCGAACCCGCTCATCCGTTCGCCGCGCGTTTTCATCTGTGCCAGTTCGGCGTCGGCTGCGTCATCGAGCGAGCCGCCGTCGCGCTCGCACCGATCGACGATGCGCCTCAGCTGGATCGCGCAGTCCTCGATCGCACCGCCGTGCCAGCGGTTGATACTCGAGATCCCGGCTGCCACCGACTGGCTCAGCGATGCGCCCGTGCCGGCGACGGTGCGGGCGGCGTTCACGCTCGGCGGGGTCACGCCGTGGTCCACGCTCGAAACCAGGATCGCGTCCATCAGCCGGCCGACCTCGGCAGACGGCAGCTCGCCGCGCAGGATCAGGTACACGACCTCGCCGAAGCTCACTCGGCCCATCAGGTCGGCGATGTCGTAGCCGCGCACGGCGACGCGGTTGGGCTCGATCCGGGTGATCGCGGTCTTCCACGGGACGCTGGGCATGGGACGATTCCTCGTGTCCGCGGGCGGTGGTCGCGGCTGCACAGATCATTGTCCGTTGAAGCGTGGGAGCAACAGCCCGGGACGGTGGATTCTCTCGTCCCGGCCACGAGGAGCCCTCGATTCGCTCCGCTGACCGTGGTCGCCGGTGTGGCACAGCGGCGCTGGTTCCGGATCCGGCCAATCGCCGATAGACTGGGCCATGCTCTATTCGCTGCTCTTTTCGATCCTGCTGGCGTTGACAGGGGGCCCCGAGTCCGTGCAGGTGGGTTCTGGCGAGATGGGGCCCCGGGGAACGGGGTCGCGGGAAACGGGGGCTGGCGAGATGCGGGCAATCTGGGTGACCCGCTGGGACTACCGCTCGCAGCGCGACGTCGAGCGGATCATGCAACAGGTCGAGGCGCTGGGCGCGACCGATGTTATCTGGCAGGTGCGAGGCCAATGCGACGCGTTCTACCGCAGCCAGATCGAGCCGTGGGGCGAGGAGCTGTTTCTCGACCTGCCCGCGGGTGCGACCGACCCCGGCTTCGACCCGCTCGAACTCGCCGTGGACGAGGCTCATCGGCGCGGCTTGCGGATCCATGCGTGGTTCAATGTTTTCCCAATGTGGAAGGGGACGAGCCCGCCCGGGAGCCCGATGCACGCGCTCAATGCGCACCCCGAGTGGCGAATGCGCGACGCGGATGAGCAGCCCCAGCCGCTGAACGATGGCTATGTGATTCTCAACCCCGGGCTGCCCGAGGTGCGCGACCACATCGTGCGCGTGGCGAGCGACATCGTCCGGCGCTACGACATCGACGGGCTGCACCTGGACTATGTCCGGTTCGTCTCTGAAAGCGGTGCGAGCAGAGGCAGGTTCCCCCGCGATGCCGAATCGATGCGGCAGATGCGCGCCGCCATGGGCACCACGGACGAATCGCCCGGGCCCGGCGCCGTCCGCGACTGGCTCCGCATCAGCATCTCCGACGTTGTGCGACGGCTGAGGTCCGAAGCGATCATCATGCGCTCGGGCGTCGAGTTTTCCGCAGCCGTCTGGCGCAACCCCGAACTGGGACGCGATGCATACCTCCAGGACGCGGTGCTGTGGCTGGCCGAGGACGTGCTCGACCGCGTCATGCCCATGATCTACTTCGACGACAACGCCATGTTTGAGGCGGACCTGAAGGCGTGGCTGAAGGTGGCCGACCGCGACCGCATCACGCCCGGCATCGCGGCCTACAAGCACTCCGACCCGATGATGACCATCGAACAGATCCGGCTGAGCCGACCCGCCGACGGCTATGCGGTGTTCGCGTACGCGGCCCTGTTCGAGAGCGTCGATCCGAATCAGGCGAAAGATCCTGATTCGGTCGAGTTGCGGGCACGGAGGCGCGCGGCGCTGAAACGGTTTCAGAATCCGTCATCCGGGCTCCCATGATCGCCCTGGGCGTCGACATCGGGGGCACGAGCGTCAAGGCGGCGATCGTGCGCGACAACCACGCCGTCGCGACCGGACGCAGCGACCCGTACCAGCGTCCGGATCTCGCCGGATTGCACCGCGCCATCGCCGCGGCTGTCGCGCCGCTTGCTGCGCACCTTTCGCGGCTCGACGCCGTCGGGCTGTGTCTGCCCGGGCTTGTCGATCGCGACACGGGCCAGGTCATCAAGTCGGTCAACATGCCGGCCCTGGTCGGCGCCGATCTCAACGCTCTTTTGCGAGATGCGATCGGCGCGGCGCGTCTGCCGATGTCACGATTCTCCGACTCACATGCCGCAACCTTCGATGTGTGGGACGGTCGGCCCGGGCGGCTCGCGGGCGTATCGATCGGCGCCGGTGTCGGGCTGTGCGTGCTGGACGACGGGATCGCGCTCGATCTGGGCGACGGGTCGGCCGGGCACCTGGGGCAGATCGACGTGACGATTGACCCGCGCGACGCACCCATCGGCCCGGACGGGGGACGCGGCGGGCTCGAAGCCTACATGGGATGGCCGGCACTGCGAGCGCGGTTTGGCGGAGGTGCGTCGGACCTGGGTCAGGCCCTGACCGAAGACGAGACGCCCCTGCGCGCGCTCGCCCGGGCCATTCGCATCATCCACGCGATCTACCGCCCGCAACGGATCGTGCTGCTCGGGGGCGTCGGCATCGAACTGCACGCGCAGCTGGACAGGCTCCGAGCGCTCGTCTCTGACCGCCTGACTTCGCTGGCGCGAGAGGGATGGACGCTCGATGTCGCAACATCGCCGCACCACGCGGCGGTGGGAGCGGCCAGGCTCGCGATGAAATCGGGATCGCCCGGCTGACAGACGCCCGCAGCCCTACGGACACCCGCTCACGAATTCGTTCTGAAACGCAAGGAAATCGAAGATATCCAGCGTGCCGCGTCCGGTCGAGATGTCGAAATCCGCGTACGCGTCGCCGAGCACAAAGGCGTCCTGAAAGCACAGAAAGTCGAACACGTCGAGTTCGCCGTCGCCCGTGCAGTCCGCCGCGCACGGGCGCCCGAGCAGCGGCGCGGACCAGGCGCCTCGGCCCTGCGTCCCGAGCACGATCCGTGCCTGGGTCGGCTCGAGGATGATGTCGATGACCGGTGCGTTGGGCAGCCCGGGCCCGTAGCGACGCCACACCACACCCTCGTCGGTCGTGTACATCAGCCCCGCGTCCGTCCCCGCGTAGATGATCGGCGGCGAGGACCGCGTGTCCACGGCGATGACATTGACGGGGATGTCCGGCAGCGAGCCGTCCAGCGACTCGAACGTCGACCCGCCGTTGGTCGTGCGCCGCACCTGCTCCACGCCGAACGTCGCACCGGCCAGATACATGGTCATCGCGTCGCGTGGATCGATCACGATCTCGCGCGTGACGCGAGGCCACCCGGCGTGGTCGTTCAGCAGCAGCGTGAAGGTGTGGCCGGCGTCGTCGGACCGCAGCACGTTGCCGTCGTTGGTGGCGACGTAGACGACGTTCGAATCCGAGGGCGCGATCGCCAGCGCGCGGATGGCGCCGGCGCCGTTGGTCAGGTCGCCGCTGATCGCCCGCCACGAGGTCATGCCCGCGGTCCGTTCGTACACTTGATGTGTCCCATACAGCATGCGATCGGGGTTGTTCGGATCGATGACGTACGGCGGGAGGAAGGCGTTGCGCCCGGCGAGCCCGCTGCCCCAGAATGAGAACGACGATCCGCCGTTGGTCGAGCGTCGCAGATTCCCCGTGCCCTGCGACTCTGCGAAGACGATGTTGGGTCGTGTGCGGTCGAGCTGTGTCCACCCGCCGTCGCCGCCCAGGATGGTGATCCAGGCCGTCGAGGCCGTGGTCCGGCGGTTCGTGCCGTTATCTTGCAGCCCGCCCATGAGGAACAACTCGTTCGTCGGGTGCGTCGAGAGGCCGGCGTAGAACTGCGTTGTTCCAAGGCCGTCGTTGAGCGAGATCCAGGAGCTTCCCAGGTTGTCCGAGCGATGCACGCCGCCGTCGTCGCCGACGACAAATCGACCGGCTGCATCCCACGCCATCGCATGGATATCTACGTGCGGCGGCGTGACGGTTGCGCCGCTGCCGTTGATGAAGCGGTTCATCCTGAGGCCGCCATAGAAAACGATATTCTCGTCGTCCGGCTTGACGCTGATGATGGAGAGGTACCAGCCGTACGTCGCCTGACTGACTGAGCCGTGGCTTTGCCATGTGTCACCGCCGTCGGTCGAGCGAAACCCGCCGATGTTGGTCGCCGAACCGCCCCTGGACGTGCTCGGCCTGGTCAAAAGCGCGTAGACGACGGACGGATCCGACGGCGCCACCGCCACACTAATGCGTCCGACACCGCTCGTGGGCAGGCCGCCGGCGAGTTTGGTCCACGACGTCCCGCCATCGATCGACTTGTACACCCCGTTGCGCGCATCGCCGAAGATTCGACCGATCCCCGCGTAGAGCACCGCCGGATTCTCGGGGTCGATCGCCAGATCCGTGGCGGATAGGTCTGGCAGCCCGTTCGTCAGGTGCGTCCAGCTGACGCCGCCGTCGAGCGACTTGAACACGCCGATCGGCCCGGTCGCCAGCGGGTGTCCCTTCGCGGCCGCGAGTTCCGGGAACCCCCCCGCGCGCGTGATGGACGCGTACAGCACCTCGCTGTTGGTCGGATCGATCACGATCCTGGAAAAGCACCGCCCGGCGAAGGTCTGCTCGGCCAGGTGCGCCCACGTCTCGCCCCCGTCGGTCGTCTTGTAGAGCCCGAGGCCGTAGCGGCTGTGGTTCGCGTAGTTGGCCTCGCCCGTGCCGGCGTAGATCACGTTTTCATCGCCCGGGTCCATCGCCAGGGCCCCGATCGCGGTGGTCGGCATGGTTTCCGTCAGCGGCTGCCACGACGCTCCGCCGTCGAGCGTGCGCCACACGCCGCCATCCGCCCCGGCCACGAAGTACCTGTCCGGGTCCGTCGGGCTGCACACGATCGCGGAGACGCGACCGGCCGAACCGCCGAACCAGCTCACCGGCGACGGCCCTAAATCCTCCCAGGGCTGCGCGCCCGCCCGAACCGCAAGAGTCGCGAGCGCGACGATCGTCGCGGCAAGCGGCAGCTGTGCACGTCTCATCGCTCGACCTCCTCGGCTACCTTGAAAGTGAGCGTTGCGGAATACAGATCGAAGTCCGCCTCGTCGTCGTCGGCCGTCTCGAAGTAGTGAAACTCAAGACGCCAGACGCCGGGCGCGTCCAGCACGACGGATCCATTGCCGTACTCGTTGACATCGATCGTTCGGCTCTCCCCGGACCCGACGTGTGTGGCGGTGAACGTGACGCCCATGCGGCTTTTCCAGTTGGCGTACAGACGCACCGGCACCTCGGAGCCAACCGCGGACACCGTCGGATCGACATTGAGCCGGATCTCGCTGCGCTGCCCGGCCTTGCTCGTCGCGACGGGCGACGCCATGCCCTCGGTCCGCCCGTCGGCGAGCCGTACGAGCGCCTTGGCCGAGCGGTGCACGCGCACCCTGACCCCGCCCGCCGCCTCAGGGATCCGCAGGTCAGTGAATCTCGGCGCTTGCTCGGCGATGAACGCGCGCAGCCGCGCAGGCGAGACCGTCTCGACCGTCGGCGCGCAGTCCATGCCGATCATCGCCACCCCGACCGTCGGCATCGGAAGCTCGATGCGCGCGGGGGCCGCCTCGATCGGGTCCGGGTGATGAAGATTCCACTGCTCGCCACCGCCGCGCACGAAGACCCAATCGGCCAGCTCAGTCGGGAACGCCGCCGCGTCGGGCGGCACGTCCGCAGCGTCCCCTACGCGTTCCTCCACCCGCTCGCGCACGACGGCGACTTCCAGACGCTCGCCCGGTTTCACCCCGAAGGAGACCGGCGAGAGAAACCACACGTCCTGGGCGGCGCAGCTCATGGCGCTGACCATGACGGCCGTGACCGCGAGTGCCCCTCTGGTCATCACCTGTGCCTCCTGACTCCCGAAATCATTATATCGCACGGCGAGCGGTGGCACAATGGGAAACCGGCTCGACCTCCTCGCCCAGGGGCCATGCATGCCCCGTACCATCAGAGCGTCGCCGACGGGATCGAAAAACCCCGCCACGAGCCCCAGGAGCACACCCGTGATCGACTTCCGCGATCTGATCGACCGATTCAAGGACGGCGAGATCCCTGTGGCTCGCTACGGGGTGATCGCGGGCGTCATCGTGCTGACGGTTGCGGTCGTGCTCGGCGTCTATTTCTCGCTGCCCGGATCGAAGAAGTCGACCACCGCCACGCCCGTCGACGTGCCCGCCGCGTTCGCGCTGCGGAGCATCGCGTTCAAGGACGGCGACGCGATGCCGGCGATCTACACCGCCGACGGCGAGAATCGTTCGCCGCCGCTGGACTTCCTGCTCGAACCCGACAACGCGGTTGAGCTGGCGCTGATCTGCGACGATCCCGACGCGGGCCGGGGCGGGTCCGGGACGCCCTGGGTGCACTGGGTGATCTACAAGATCCCGCCGGCTTCGGGCGGGCTGGCCGAGCAGATCGAGCCGGTCGAGCTTCCCCCGTACCCCGTGGGCGCCATGCAGGGGATGAACTCCTGGGATGAAGTGGGCTATCGCGGTCCGGCGCCGCCGCCCGGTTCAGGCACGCACCACTACGTGTTCACGCTCTACGCGCTCAGCGAGCCGCTTGAAGACGCCGAGCCCGGCCTGACCCGGGACGAACTGCTCGACGCGATGCGAGGCACGATCATCAACGAGGCCAGGTTCGTCGGTACGTTCAAGCGCTGAGCGCTTCGCGCCAAGACGCCGCCCGCGCCGCGGCGCGACCGTTTCAGCGTGCCCTCACCCGACCCACCAGCGTCTGGGCCTTGACGTCCACGCCCTTGAGGATGCTGGCCAGGGCCTCCTGGTTGGGGGCGAAGTCCAGCGCGACCTGCATGGCCACGACGTCCTTCTGCACAAGTTCCGCCAGCGAGTGGGTGAAGCTCCGCATCCCCTCGCCCGTGGACGTGTTGATGATCGCGGGGATGTCCTTATCCTCGCCCTCGCGGATCTTCTCGCGCATCACCGGTGAGTTGAGCAATACCTCGGTTGCGGGCACCAGGCCGACCTCGTACTCGGGCACGGCCGGCAGGAGCCGCTGCGCGCACACCGCCTTCAGGCTCGTGGCCAGGGCGCTGCGCACGAACGAGTGCTCCACTTCCGGGAAGAACTCGAGGATGCGGTTGAAGGTCTGCATCGTGTCGGCGGTGTGCAGCGACGCGAAGACCAGGTGCCCGGTCTCCGCCGCCTGGATCGCCGCCAGCACCGTATCGTGGTCACGCATCTCGCCGATGAAGATCACATCCGGATCCTGCCGGACGATCGACCGCAAGGCCCACGCGTAATCCGGGACATCGATCCCGATCTCTCGCTGCGAGACGATCGCCTTCTTGCGCGAGAACTGGTACTCGACCGGGTCCTCGATCGTGATGATGTTCACCGCCCGCGTCGCGTTGATGTGCTCGATCATCGCCGCCAGCGTCGTCGACTTGCCCGACCCCGTCACGCCGCACACGATGATCAGCCCCTCGTGCGTTCGGTCCACGAGTTGGCTGTAGATCGGCGGAAGGTGCAGCGACTCGTACGTTGGGATCTCGCTCTTGACGCGCCGGATCGCGGCGGACAGGTGGCCGCCCGAGCGATAGACCATGCACCGGAATCGGTCGCCATCGTGCGACCGATAGGCGAAGTCGGCACCGCCTCGCTCCTCGAGATGCGCCTTCTTGGAATCGGGGAAGATGGGGTCGAGTATGTGGTCGGCCTGCTCCTCCGTAATCGGGTCGCTCTGAAGGAACTTCAGTCGGCCGTCGATCCGATACGTCGGCGGGACGCCCACCTTCAGGTGCAGATCCGACGCGCCCATCCGGCCCATGCCGTCGAGCAACTGCTTGATCGAGATTGGCTCGTCGCCCATGCGTCAACTCCCGTCATTGAGGGCCCGGATCAGCCGGATATCGAGCCCGTCGGCGTGGCGGGTCCGGCACAGCCTCCATGAGTCTACCCGATGCGGCCGCCCCGCGAAAGCACCGCCCTCAATAACGAAGGCCGACCATCACGTCGTTCACGTTCGTCCCGGTCGGCCCGGTTCGGATCAGCCCACCCACCCGCTCAAAGAAGCTGCCGCTGTCATGGCCAATCAGGCTCTTCGCCGGGTCCAGGCCCGCCAATCGGGCCGCGTCGCACGTGCTCGGCGTCGCCCACGCGCCCGCGGCGTCGGTGGGGCCGTCCACGCCGTCGGTCGCGAACGCGCCGATCGCAACGCTGGATTGACCCGCAATCTCGATCGCGCCGGCCAACACCAGTTCCGTGCACGGTCCGCCCCGGCCGCCCGCGTCGCCCACGCGCACCGTCGTCTCGCCGCCAAGAACGATCACGGCCGGCGTGCCCTCGGGCAGCTGCGCGAGGCGAGAGGCGAGCACTCGGCCCAACTCGCTCGCCTCACCCGTCACGCCGCTCCGCGCCTCGACAACCCGAAACCCGAGTCGCGCCGCGGCCGATGCGGCGGCGTTCACCGCAAGCGCGTTGTTCCCCACCACCCGCGACGACACCCGATCGAAGACGGTATCGCCCGGCTTGGGCGTTTCTGCCGATCCATCCCGCACGCCGGCTTCGAGCACATCGCGCACAACTCCGGGACCTATGCCGAATCTGTCGAGCACGTCCAGCGCGTCGCGGATCGACGTCGGATCGGGGGCGAGTGGTCCAGAACCGATGACACTCAGATCGTCCCCGATGACGTCCGAGAGCACGAGCGCCTCGACGCCGGCCGGCGCCATCATCGCGGCCAGCCGACCGCCCTTGAGCCGCTCGGCGTGCCTGCGCACGCAGTTGAGCTGGTGGATGTCGGCCCCGGCGTGCAGCAATCGCTCCGTCAGCGACCGGTACTCGTCGAGCCCGATGGGCTCCATCGGCAGCGTGAGCAGCGCCGACGCGCCGCCGGACAGCAGGAATACGAACCGCGTCCCCGGGCCTGTACGAAGTTTGACGCGCTCGATAAACGCGACCAGGCCACGAGCCGCCTCGACGTTGCTCGCCGTCGGCAGCGGGTGATCGCCCCGAATCGCCCACGACGGTGCCGCCAACCCCTTCGGCACGAGCATGAACCGGTCCATCGGCGCCCCCGCGGCGTCAACGAACCC
>JADFOF010000028.1 GCA_022563015.1 Planctomycetota bacterium | reverse complement strand
CCGTCCGTTCCCGCGACGGCCCGGGCTTCGAGCGTGCGATCGAACGGCCGCCCGAACGCCATCGCCACGAAGAGCACCCCGTCTCGCCCGCCTGCGAAACCCGGGAGCCTCCCGCGCTGCGAGAGCGTGCCCACGCGATGGAGGATCTCGTCGGCCGACAGCCGCGTGCGGATCACGGCCAAGTCTCCCGTGCGGCGCGCGGTATCGGACGTGTCTGAAGCGGTGTGGGCTTCAACGCTCATTGCGTCGGGCTTGTTCTTGCGCTGTGTGGTCATCGCAGTTTCGGGGCGGCTGAACAGTAGTCGAACAGACGGCCGCGCGGGTTGAGCCGCGATGCCTTTGCGTCGCCCCACCATCCGCAACGTCCGCGAAAGTTACATTTTCGAATCCGAGGAACTCGACCGATAGTGAGCACATACTTCTCAATGGCCATGGACACAACCGTGAACAATTACGTCGAGTTGCGCCTGGTCGACGCCGATATCGGCGCTGACGTGGAATTGTCATCGCCGGGCGTGCTCGAAGAGCGTCGGGCCTCGATCGCGCGCGAGAATCAGAGCGCCTCGGCACTCTCACCGGTCGATGCGCGCTGGGTGCTGGCCGTCCGGACCGCCGCCCAGATCGAGGGTGGCCGGGCCGCCGTGCTCTCGCTCGAAAAGCGAAATCGTCTCACCCGGCTGGCGACGCGGCTGGGGCTGAGGCCGTTCGACGCCAACCTCGTCATCGCCATCGTGCAGGACGGCGCCCGCTCGGGCCAGGGCTCGCTCGGCGCAGCCGTCGCGCACCGACTCGAACTCGTCCGTCCCCCGGAGGTCCGGCAAGGACCGTTCGGCGGGCCGAGCGGATGGCTGGTTCTGGTCACGCTCGGCATGGCCGCCGGGTTCCTGCTCCTGCTGGTCAAGTGGATCCAGGGCTGAGCCCGTTGGTACGCCGTTCATTCCTGCAGGCGTGTCCCGCGCGCACCGGACGCCGAGACTGAGCCCGCGCGTGCCGGTGGTCTGTGAATCCGAGATCAGTCGAAGGAACCGCCGCTCCCGATCCCGAACGCGACGAAGAGCGCAAGTCCGATGAAAATGACGTCGAACAAGCTGAACATGTCGAGGAAACTCTCCTCCTTGGCCAGGGCGATCGCTTCCTGCAGGTTCGCCCGGATCTCTCGATACACACGGTCCCGCTCCGATTGATCCATCTCCGCCCACTGGCGCTCGGCCTCTTCCCAGATCCCGGCGGGATAGTCCTCCGGCTCGTACGCATCATCGACGGTCATATCCTCCGGCCAGTTCAGCACCTCTCCCTGCTCCTGGCGACGATACACGATCCGGTCCGCGAGATTCACGGTCACGTCTTGATCGGTGACGACCGCGATGTCGGCGTCTCTGACGTACTCATCGATGACATATGAAACAACAATATACTTTCCGATGAGGATGGCCACGATCGCCGCCAGCGCCGCGATTGCGCCGGTTGACGCGCCGGCGTGCCCGCGCGCGCCGATCATCATGCCGCCGCCCGCGAGGACGCCGACCCCGATTGCGAGGTAGGCCACCTCGAAGTTCAGGTAATACGCGACCGCCGCCCACGCAGCCGCGCCGACCGCGCTCCCGATGAGGCAGCCGACTGTCCCCATCAGCAGGCTCACCGGTGCCGAGTCGGCGACCGCGACCGCCGCCTTGACAGTCTTGGACTCGCCTCGCTCAGGCTCGAGCACCTGGACGTGCGACTGCATCTGCCGGCCGGTCTGCATGTTGTACCCGCAGTGGGTGCAGATGACCGCGTCTCTTGCCATGGCTCGGCTGCACGACGGACACGGCTGCCCCGCGTTCGCCGACTGCTGCTCGACCAATCGGTTCAGCACGTCGCCGCCGTCGGGCTCGGGCGCCAGCGGGATCGACTCCGGCACCGAGATCGCCCTCGCAGCACGCGCCGCCTTTGCCTGCTGGAACGGCTCGACGCACTCCTGGCACAGGTATCGGCCCTTGGAATCCTTGCGGCGAGGCTTGTGCGAGCAGTCCTGCTTGCACCAGACACACACTTTGGCCGTTTGTTCAGACATTGACCTTCTCTGCTGCGGCCGGCACGATCAGCCGCACTGCCCGTCAGTCTACCGCATGAGTCCCACACCGCAAGCGGGACTGGACCCGTCCCCACCCCATCGACGCCGGGAGCGGGTCCACGGCGGTTTCCGTCTCTCCGTTGCTTCCGATACCTTACCTGAACATCGCTGACGCGAGTCGCAACCGCTCGCCCGCCGCCGCATATCATTGCTGTACGCGCCCCATCCCAAGGAGCCGGCGTGCATCACACCCAATCACACGGAGAGACCCATGGCCGTCCAAACGAAGAACCAGACCATCGACGTGGGGATCGCGACCCTTGAGTTCTCACGCGGCGCGACCATCAAGCTGCTCGAGTCCATCCCGCCGGACGCGCGCGTGCTCTGCCCCGTCAAGGGCGCCAACCACGCGACCTGGATTGCCGGCCACATCGCGCTCACCGATAATTACTTTTTCAAGACCGTCGGCGGTCAATCCGGCGCACTGCCCGAGTCGTGGGAGTCGTTGTTCGGGATGGGATCCAAGTGCGTCTCCAGCTCGGACGCGTATCCAGCGTGGGACGAGATCATCGCCGCCATGCACGAGCGCCGTGCAGCGCTCATCGACTGGTTCGGCGCCATGAGCGCGGACGAGCTGGCCGAGCCCCTCTCCGATGATCTTCAGGAGTTCGCGCCCAACCGCGCGGCGTTGATGTCGTCGATCGCGTGGCACGAGGGCTTCCACGCCGGACAGCTCACCGCCGTTCGCCGCTCGCTCGGCATGGAGAGCATGTTCGGCTGAGCGCTGGGCGAGAAACCGTGTGCGCCTAGAGTGTGCGTCCATGGCCGGCACACTGCATCATCCCACCAGCGAGTTCGAAAAGAAGGATCGCTGCGCCGACCTGGACCATCGCCCGCGCGTGCTGCTGGGCAAGATGGGGCTCGACGGGCACGACCGCGGCGTCAAGGTCATCGCCCGGGCCCTGCGCGACTCGGGCGTGCACGTGATCTATTCCGGGCTGTGGCAGACGCCCGAATCGCTGGCGATCGCCGCCCGCGACGAAGACTGCGACGTCGTCTGCGCCAGCATGATGTCCAACTCGCACCTGGTGCTGGGGCCCAAGCTGGTCCAGAGTCTCGCACGCCTGGGCCGACCGGATATTCCCGTCTACATGGGCGGCATCCTGCCCCAGGAGGACATCCCGCGCCTTGCGGAGATGGGCATCGTCCGGTGCTTCACGACCGGCATCGGTCTCGAAGAGATCGTCGACGCCGTCAGGGGCGCGACCGAGCCCTACACCACCGAGCTGGCCGGCCGGGGCGCCACCGCCCAGCTGGCGCGCGATCTGTCGCTCACCCACAACGCCCGGCCGCTGCGCACGGGTGCGGCGCGACGCCGGCCGGTGCGGGTCATCGGCGTCACCGGCTCGCCCGGGGCGGGCAAGAGCACGCTCGTGGCCCAGCTGGTCTCCGAGCAGGCGCGCCGCGCCGAGCACGACGACTCGATCGGCGCCGCCGCCGTCGTCGCCTTCGATCCCAAGAGCCCCATCACGGGCGGCGCGCTCCTCGGCGATCGGCTCCGAGTCGACTTCAACCGTCTCGGCGAGACCGTCTTTTATCGCAGCCTGGCCATCGGAGGCGAGGACTACCACGGGCTGGACGACATCATCCAGCTCATCGGCGGCGTCGGGTTCGAGACCCTGTTCATCGAGACCGTCGGCGCCGGGCAGAACGAAACCAGGATCCGCGAGCACGTCGACCGCACAGCCGTGGTGCTCACGCCCGGCATGGGCGACGCGGTGCAGATGGAAAAGGCGGGCATCCTCGAGATCGCCGACCTGTTCGTCTGCAACAAGGCCGACTATCCCGGCGAGAACCAGCTTGTGCGCGATCTGCGCGACATCGCGGGCAGCCGGCCCATTTTCGAGACCGTCGCCACCCGCGCAGAGGGCGTGCCGGAACTGCTCGACGCCCTGATCGCCGTCTGAACGCACATGCAGTCGTTCATGCGCCTCATTCGAGCGGGAACACCTGCCCTTCCTCGAGCACGTGGAAGCCGCGGCGGTGGATTTCCTTCAGGGCGTCGCTGTCCGGCTCGAGCGCGGGGTTCGAGTGGTTCAGGTGTGTGAAGAAAACCTCGAGTGTGCCCTCGCCGACGCGCCGCGCCAGCAGGTCCATGGTCTCGGTCATCAGCGGGTGCCCGATCGCCGACACCGCCCGGCCCGGCAGCTCGTCCGGTGAATAAAAGCTGCCGTCCACGATCGCTACGTCCACGCCCTCGAAGATCGACGCCGGATCGGGCAGGGGCGCCTCCCACGTCCGCCACGGCTCCGTGTCGGGCAGGTACAGCACCGTCCGCTCCGGACCCTCAAAGCGGTACGCGACCGTGTCGGAGTATTCATCGCGGTGGGGAACCAGGATCGGCGTGATCCGCACGCCGTCGAGATCGAACGGCTCGCCGACACGGTGGCTGTGCAACGCGATGTTCTCGAGGCGCACCAGCTGATCCCACGGCCCGTTGGAGCGCAGATACTCGGCCATGGCGGGCGTGCAGTGGACGGGCAGGCGCGTCGTGCTGACCGCCTCGAACCCGAAGAAGGCCAGCCCCAGGTAGTGCCCGAGGTGCGCGTGCGTGAGCAGGACGCCATCGACGGGATCTCGATCGACGCGCCCGACCGGCGCGTCCCGCACGTCGCGCAGCGACTCGAGTTGATCGCGTATGTCGGGTGTCGCGTCCACGAGGTAGACCCGCCGGTGCTCGTCCTCGCCCGGCACGATCAGTGCCAGGCTCGCGATCAGCCGGCGGCGTGCGGGGTCGGTGCGTGCGGCCTCACAGCGCCGGCACGTGCACGCGGCGTGTGGGATCCCGCCGTCCTGAGCCGTGCCCAGCACGCGCAGCCACGGGCCCTCTTCCTGAGCCCGAGCGCCCGTCGAGGCCATGACAAGAAACACAAGGCACACGAGGCACGAAACCAGTCCGCGGCGAGGCGCGCGTTGCATCAGTGGGTCTCCCTTTCGGCATGAGCGTACCGCGATCGGGCCTGCCGGTCGTCCGAACGGCGTGTCGGGCTCGGAGTCCCTAACGGAACACGACCCGTAGCGGGTTTTCTTGTGGATTCATGGATTTCTCGGACTTTTGCGTTGACACAGGGTCCATTCCATGGTGCAATCGCAGCATAAGGCCGGATCGTCCTGTGTACGACGGCAGCCCGGTGTCCGTGATTGAGGAGTGGAGATTTCGTATGGTCCACGTCAAACATCTTGCGTGCGTTGCCACACTCGCGGCCGTGACCGCGTCGGTCTCCGCGGGACCCGTGTTCAACCTGAACATCGAGTTCAGCGGCGCATCACCTCCCGCGGGCACAGCGCCGTGGGTGACGGTGAGTTTCGCGCAGAGCGGCGCCGATGTTCTCATGACGATTCAGAACAGTCTGATCAACGTTGAGTTCCTTGGAACTTTGCTGATCAACGTTGATCCCGCCAATGTCGACAATCCCAGTGCGAACCTCCCGACATTCGTTTCCGGCGTTGCGGCAGACCTGGGCTTTTTTGGAAAAGCAGCCAATCCATCAATGGACAATGACTTCAAGGCCGATGGTGACGGCTTTTTCGACTACCGATTCCATTGGAGTGCGAACACATTCGACGGCGTGCTAACGTCGGTGTACAGGTTTGACAACATGACGGACAGTTGGTTCAACTTTGTAAGTGAGCCGGGAGGCGGACAGGGTGCATTTTACGCTGCAGCACACATACAGGGGATTGCACCGAACGGACAGGAGAGTGGTTGGATCGGCTACATCCCGCTGCCATCCGCGGCCGGCATGGCGTTCGCGGGTCTGCTCGGGCTCGGTTGCGTCCGCCGCCGTCGCGCCCTCTGAGATTCACCGACTCTCGATGACTCAATCGCCGGCCGGGCTTGCCCGGTCGGTTTCATTTTTGTCCGGCGCCGGCACCCACGACTCGCGCTCATTGAACGCCCATGTCCTAGCATCGCCTCGCCATGATCCCCCTCAAAGCCGCCATTGATCGTCTCGCCGCCGAGCACGCCCCGTGCCTCCTGATCGCCTGCGGGCTCGGGTACGCGACGCCCGAAGGAACCATGACCAATCTGCTCGCCGCGCGCAGCGAGACGCCCGACACCGATCTGGACGAGATCATCACCGCGCTGGCCGGGCTCAAGCAGACGTTCGTGAAGATGTGCGAGGCGTACGCCGACTCGGTCGGCATGGACGTTGACGATCTGCTGGCGCGCGTCGAGTCGCGGATAAGGGAAGCCCCGCTGGGCGATTGAGCGGCTGCTTCGGCGGCTCATGGATCGAATCAGAGATCGGCTCGCCCGATGCCCCCTCGACCCGCCTGAAGATGATCCTGTGCTGGCACACAATGCAGCGCCGCCTGAGATCTCCCACGACGAGCACAAAGTCACGTTCCGCGCACGCCCTGGTCAAGGCGAGGCCTGGGGACGCCGATGTCGGTGATACGGGGGACGCCTACAGCGCCCCGTCGGAAACGCCATGTCAGTGCTCAGAATCGATATGAGTTTCGCGACCAACGCCCTGCGCCGCCATCAGGCCGCGCTCGACCGCACACTCGAGCGGCTGGCGACCGGCAAGCGGATCAACCGAGCATCGGACGACCCGGCCGGCATGATCCGGGCCGAACTGCTGATGTTCGACATCCGCACCATCGAGAAGAACATCGAAGCGGGCGAGCTGGCGATGTACTTCGTCGGCGCCGCGGACGGCGCGCTCTCGGTCCTCGGCGAGATGCTGATCGAGCTCAAAGGGCTGGTCGTCACGGCTGCCAACCGTGCGGGCATGAGCCAGAGCGAACTCAATGGACTCCAGATCCGGGCCGACGGCATCCTTGACGGGATCTCGCACCTCATGAATACCTCGGTCTTCCGGGGCGAGCGCCTGCTCGCGGAGGGTTTCGGCGTCAGGGTCGGTTCGCACGGCATCGCGATGCGCGGGATGAGCCTCAGCGGGCTGGGACGGACCGCACCTGAGACCGATCCAAAGGGCCAACCGGGCGCGCATTCGGGCCAGACGTTCAACATCGCGAGCCTGCGCACCGGCGGGGCGCTCAATCTCATCTCGGGCGACCTCGAGCTGGCGGGACAGTCGGTCCAAGCCGCGATCGAAGAGATCGCGATGCGCCGGGCCGAAATCGGCGCTCAGCTCAAAGGCATTCATTCGGACATGAACGTCTGGCAGGTCGAGCTGCAGTCGCTGGTGGGCGCACACAGCGACCTGGTCGATCTCGACTACGCGAAGGAAGTGTCCGAGCTGGTCCGCACGCAGCTGATGCGCGACGCCGCGCTCTTCGCCGTGCGGATCGGCCGCGAGAACGCGCAACGGTCGCTCGCGCTGCTGCTGAAGATGAGCGAGCCCGCCCCATCCAAGCGGCCCCTGAGCCCTGGAATCGCCGCCTGATTCAGAGCTCGTGCCCGCACTTCTTGCAGTGCTTGGCGTCGATGTCGTGCCCCTCGGCCGAGCAGTCCGGGCAGGAACGGGTCGAGACGGTCTTGACGCGCACGAGTTCGGCCGAGACGATCCCCGTCGGCACCGCGATGATCCCGTACCCCATCACCATGACCATCATCGCCAGCGCCTTGCCCTGGGGCGTCTGAGGCGTCACGTCTCCATACCCCACCGTCGTCAGCGTCACCAGCGCCCAATATACCGACGACGGGATGCTGGCGAAGCCCTCGTTCACCGGCCCCTCGACCAGGTGCATGATCGAGCCGATCACGATCACCAGCGTCAGGATAGCCACCAGGAACACGATGATCTTGGGTCCGCTCGCGAGCAGCGCCGTTCGCAGCACCCCCGCCTCGCCCACGTACCGCGCGAGCTTGAAGACGCGAAAGACACGCACGAGCCGGAACGCGCGCACGACCAGCAGCGACTGCGCCCCGCCGAAGAACAGCGCCAGGTATGTCGGCAGGATCGCCAGCAGATCCACGATTCCGAAGAAGCTCCGTGCGTAGGCAGTCGGCCGACGGACCACCGACAGCCGAATCATGTACTCGATCGTGAACAGCCCCGTGAACGTCCACTCCGCCGCGACCAGCAGCCCATGGTGCCGCTCGTCGATCGCCTCGACGCTCTCGAGCATGACCGCCGCAACACTCAGCAGGATTGTGACGAGCAGGGCGACGTCGAAGGCCTTGCCGCTCGCGGTGTCCGCCTCGAAGATAATCTCGTGCAGCCGCCGCCGCAGACCCTCGCCCGCACCGCTGAGGTCATCGGCACGTGTCATGCGGAAAGTCTGGTTGGGTGCAGGGCCGCTGCAAAAACGCTCACACCAGTTCCTCCTCGGCGTCCTGGCGCAGCGCCCTCTCGGATCGACCGGGCGGAGCGAACCAGACGAGGCAGAACGTCGGATACGCGAGGCTGACCGGCAGACCGATGAGCGTCATCCACGTGCTCATGCCGCCCTTCAATCCCATGCCACGCGGATCGTTCGGATGCTCGGCCAGCCACTGGACAACCTCTTGACTGTTGATATACGCCTGAAGCATCTGGTAGCCCAGGTAACTGGCAATGAGCGTTGTGATCGAGAACCCGATCACGTAGATCAAGTGAAGCGGGCGACCGGCGGGCTTGCGCACGATCGTTGCAATGCCCGCAATGACCAGCGGTATCCCCCACGCCAGCTTGAGCATCATGAACGCAATCACCGCCGGCGTGAAAGTCATCGTCGGCAAGGGATCCCCGGCTGGCGCGGTCACCGAAGCGAGCCAACTCTGCAGGAACACGTTCATCACGATGCCCGACCCGTTGCTGACCAGCGCCAGCAGTCCCAGCACAACACTCAGCCACCCGACGACTGTCGGCCACTTCGGCCTCGGCTCGAGGAGCTCGAGCTCGTCCGGTATGGTCGGCGGGGTCGATTCTTGGGGAGGCGCTTCGGCCATGGGGCAGCCCTCGCAGATCGGTCGTGTGCCGCGCGTCCGCAGCGGGCGGTGCGCACAGCATACGCGGGATCAACGACCCCGGTACGGATCCGCAGGGACGCCCCGGCGTCCTCCCGGAGATTCAGGTTGCTGTTTCGACCAGCTTGATCAGCAGCGTCGCGGCGAAGGCGATACCGCCGATCGCGCACATCAGGGCCGTCTTTGCGCCGCAGAAACGGGCCGGCTCAGGCTGTGTGCTCTTTCCTTCGGACGCGTCGCGCCCGTCCCGGAAACAGAACCCACGCGAATTCCGATTGCGTTCACCAATCAAGTGCATGCCTCTCCCTCCGGGCTGCCCGAAACGCCGTCGACCGGCGACGAGTCGCGCGGCCGACGGACTGCTCCGGGGTGGGCCCGTGTCGGGCCCGTTCTCTCCCCACCTGCTGAACGGGGATCGACGCTCTCTCAGCCGGGCTTGAGACCCGCAGCGCCGAGGCCGCGTTTCACCGACCGGACGACCCCGGCCAGCGCGTCAGCCCCGCCAGCCCGCACAGTCCGTCTCGTGTTATCGGGGATGCCTGGCTGATTCTCGGCCGCGGATGGACCGCTGCGCCGGCGGAGGTCCGCACCCCGAGGCGTTTCGGACGGGTCCGGTCGGCTGTCGGCCCGCTCCGTTCAGCCAATCCCACCGTGGGCCGATAGCGTTCTGGTGTCCGCGGCCCACGATCATCCATCGCTCAGCCTGACCGACGTACACCGCCGGGAGATCGCCGACGCCCACGCCCGGCTGAGGCCGATCCGACGCGCCGTCTCCGTCGCTCGGTTCAGCGCCTCCACGTCGGCCCTGTTCGCCGCGATCACCCTGCTCTTCGCGCCGCTGTTCGGGGTCGTCAACCTGGTTATCGGTGGCGGGCTGGCGGTCATCGCCTGGAACGAGTTCGTCGGCGCCGGGATGCTCGGGCGGCTGGACGCCAAGGCGCCTCTCCGCCTCGCCGCCGGGCAGATCGCCCTCGGATCGATCGTTGTCGGCTACTGCGTCTGGCAGCTCTGGCGGGTGCTTACAGGGGACGCGGCGAGCGGGGACGACAACCCGCAGATTCGCGAGATGCTCGCCGATTACCAGCCGCTGATCCAGGGCCTCACCTCGCTGGTCTATCTCACCGCGATCGCTCTCACCGTGCTCTTTCAGGGTGGGACCGCGCTGTATTACCTGACCCGCACCCGCGCGCTGCGTGCTTACCTGAACCGGACGCCGGAGTGGATCGTCGAGATCGATCGGCTCCGGGCGGCCCCGGACCGGCGCCGCGCCGCCTGACCCGGATCATCGGACCACCGCCCGTGCAATGGCGGTGCATCCGGGACGTTTGCACAGGGTGCACGCCGGTCGGACTTGTTGCAGCCGACGGTGCCTCCGGAATACTCGCAAAAAAGGAGTGACGTGATGCAGAGCAAGCTGAGCAGACTGTGGCTGGTGTTGATGGTGGCGGTGGGGGGGCTCTTGATCGTGGCCCCTGCGGGCGCGTTGGTCGGGCCCGTGGGTCCGGACGATCCCGATACCGCCCAATTCGGAGCCGTCGCGGGCGTTGTGCTGGATGAGCACGGCGAACGGGTCGCCGACGCCACCGTCCGACTGGTCCACGCACGCACCCACCGCGTCGTCGGGACCGTCCATACCGACCGCGAGGGGCGTTTCAGATTCCGCCACGTCCGCGTCGGCCACTACTCCGTCCGGGCGGGCAAGCGGCATGTCGGCACGGGAGCGGCGCGCGTCGACGTGCGAGCCCACCATGTCGCCCGCGTAAGAATCGTCCTGCACGCCCCCTGATTTCACTGACCCGGACAGTCGATCACAACGCAAACCGCCCGCTCCCCGTTCGACTCGGAGCGGGCGGTTCACTTTGATCAGCCGCGGCCCACAGCTCTCAACCTGCCTGAAATCCGCCCGGCCGACGGTGGGTGCGGTCGGGCGGCGCGAGCCGTCCACCCCAGTCGCGTCAACGATGACCCGCTCATCGTCTGGGCGGCCGGCCGGCTGCGCGTCCGTGCGCTCCGACCCGGTACCTCGCTCCTGAGTCGCCGAGTCCTTTCGTGAGCCCGGCTCGCCTGTGTCGATCGGCCCGGCCTCCCGGACCTGCTCCTAAACCCGAGCCTCCGGTCTCCCGACGACCACGGGTCTCATCTCTTCCCCGATTCTCCGGCCGGCAAGGTGTGCTGCTCCTGTGAGCTGTTCGTTCCACGATTCGCACCGCGCCCACCGGCCGGGCACGGGTCGGCGCCCAACGCTCAGCCCGGACGACGCCGCTCTGACTCGATCTTCTCGACCAGCGAAGCCAGCCGCTCGAACCGATCCGCCCGGGTCGCGACCCACGACGCCCGGTCGCGGACCTCGATCCGATTCCGGGCCCCGATCACCACGACCTCGCTCTTCAAGCCGGTCAGCTCGATATGCAGCCTGGGCAGGGGGACGCGTCCCTGCTTGTCCATCTCCAGGCGCTCGGCGAACGCGAACAGGTCCGCTTCCAGCTCCGCCTCGTCCCCAGTGGGCGTCAGCGTCTGCTCGCGCGAAGAGGCCAGCCGCTCGAACGTCTTCTCGGGATAGAGCCTGAGCACCCCGCCCGGCCAGGGAACGCAGTACCAGGCCTTGCCGTGCACCGATTCGTCCCATTGGCTGCGGTATTTGGCTGGAATCGCCAGCCGCTGCTTGGCGTCGATGGTGTGCTCGGAATGGCCGGTGAACAGCACTGAAATCGATCTCCTTTGGCATAGCGTGGGATTATGCCCCACTTTGCCCCACAATGCAACACCCTCTCGGCCGATTCCACCACCCATTTCACAGGGTCTGCTTCTGTCCGGGCCAGAAAATCGGCGCAAACCCCCATAAATCCAGCACTTGCCCCCTTCTGCGACCGATGCAAAAACTTTCAAGGCTCGGTACACTCCGCGCCCCGGCCTCGGATTCGCGCCGACCCGGCACACGCCCATGTCCGCTCACCCAAACAAAAACCTCAGCGGCGACATGGCCCTGGCCTACCTCCCCGCAGGCCGCTATGTCCTCACCTCCGCTTACGACGGGGCCCGGGCGGGCGTGCTCGTGCACTGGGTCCAGCCGTGCGCCGAAGAACCGGCGCTGCTGGCCGTCGCCGCCAAGCGCGGACACTGCGTCGAACCACTCATCCGCGACAGCCGGGCCTTCGCCATCTGCGTCCTGCGGTCCGAGGACCGCCTGCTCGTGCGCAAGTTTCAATCACCGCATCCGCCCGACGAGACCACCGATCCGTTCGACTCGCTCGACGTCGAGACCTTCTCGACCGGCTCGCCCGTGCTGACGCGCAGCGTCGTGGCGTACGACTGTGAGGTCGTGCGGCACTTCGATCTCGAAGCGGATCACGAGCTGTACATCGGCCAGATCGTCGCGGCGTGCGTGTACGACCCGTCCGCGGTCGTCGGGCCGATGCTGCGCACCGACGCCTGACGTGGCGCTGCAATGCAGTCCTGGTCTGAATCGCATTCGTCCGTCACGCGATGTGCACGAAGCGCCGCTCAGCTGGAGGCGTCACCGTTTCGCTGGCCCGAGTCCAGGCACGCCGCGATCTCGGCCCGCATCGACGCGACGAACCGCTCGACCGAAAATCGCAATGAATTGCTCCGGCAGGCGGCGTGCGCGTCCGTGGGACACCTCGCGATGGCCTCGATCATGGCGGCGCTGGACGATTCGTGAAAGAGCGAGCCCGTGTCTCCGTCCAGCACCGTGTCGAGCGCTCCCCCCTCGCCGCGGGCGACCACGGGGCAGCCGCACGCCTGCGCTTCGACCGCCGTGATCCCGAAGTCCTCCACCTGCGGGAACAGCAGCAGTCGTGCCCTGCGGTAATGCTCGCGCAGGGGTTCGCCACGGATAGAGCCGGTGAACGTGACCGTCGGACCCGCGAGGCGTTCCAGCTGCGCCCGTTGCGTGCCATGCCCGACGACGACGAGGGGATGCGCAGCCTGGTTCGCCGCGGCGATGGCGAGATCGGCGCGCTTGTACGGCTCCATCGCGCCCACCAGCAGCCAGTAATCCTCTCGCTTGATCTCAGCGTCGGGCGTGAAGAAGGCCGTCTCGACCGGCGGATGCACGACCGTCGCGTCGCGGCCGTAGCACGAGCGAATCTGCCCGGCCGTGTAGCTCGAGTTGGCGATGAACCGCGTCACGTTCCGGGCCGAGCGCCGATCCCATGCGCGAAAGCTCGGCCCGAACAGGCGCAGCCCGGCGGACGCGAGGCCGACCCCCTTCGTGTACTCGTCCTTCCGCGACCAGACATACCGGGCCGGGGAATGGCAGTAGCACAGGTGCGGGACGCCCGGCGGCGGCGCCAGCCCCTTGATGGCCGCGGAGCTCGTCGAGATCACCAGGTCGATCTCGCACCGCCGATGATCGCGCGCCAGTTGCCTGCCCAGATCGCGCACGGCGCTCGGGTACGCGGGCAGCAGCCAGCGCCTGGCGCGCGCCGACGCCCACGGCAGGCGTCCGAGTCTCGCCACCCGACGCGGAAGCTCATCCACCGCGCTGCCGATCGGGTTCCCGTCGTCGAACAGCACGTACAGCCGGGCCGGAGCGTACTCGGCCGCGACCAGTCGCGCCAGGTTTTCGAGCACCTTCTCGCCGCCGCGCAGACCACACAGCCAGTCGTGTGCCAGGGCGATGCGCGGCGGTCGGTCGTCGGTCTGGTCGGTGCGCGTGTCTATCATCGTGGCGTATGAAAGGTATCGGCAACCCAACGAGCGCATCCAACCGGCTCGGGCTGGACTACCGCGCCGAAGCGGCCCGCCTCGGCGCCGCACCGAAGCCCATCATCGATGTTCACACGCACATCAACGGCACCCGGGCCGCCGAGATCTACCGCGACGTGTGCGACGTGTTCGGCGTGTGCCGCACCTATTCGCAGACGAGGCTCGACGGCGCCGAAAAGGTGCGGTCGATTCTCGGCGATCGAATCCGCTTCATCGCCGTGCCGGACTTCATGTCCGACGACAAAGCATACGCGTTTCGCGAGGGGTTCCTCGAAAACGTCCAGGCGTTCCACGAGCGGTTCGGCAGCCGGATCGTCAAGTTCTGGGCCGCCCCGAGGTTCCGCGACTACATCGAAGAGCTCGGCTCGGACGACGTGATCGCGATGGACAGCCCGTGGCGCGTGCGGGTGGCCGAGCTCGCACAGAGCCTGGGCATGATGTTCATGACGCACGTCGGCGATCCCGACACGTGGTTCTCCACCAAGTACGCCGACGCATCGGTCTACGGCACCAAGTCGCAGCAGTACGTCGCGTTCGAGCGGATGCTGGACCGGTTTTCGAGCCCGTGGATCGCGGCCCACATGGGCGGCTGGCCGGAGAACCTCGGCTTCCTCTCCGGCCTGCTCTCGCGCCACGACAACCTGTACCTGGACACGTCCGCGACCAAGTGGATGGTGCGCGAGCTGGGCAGGCACGAGCGGGCCGAGCTGCTCGAGTTCTTCACGCGCTGGAAAGGCCGAATCCTCTTCGGCTCGGACATCGTGACCAGCGACGACCATCTGCACACCGGCCCGAGCGAAAGCCCGATGAGCGCGCTGGCGGGCGATGAGCGCTCGGCGTTCGACCTCTACGCCAGCAGGTACTGGGCGCTGCGCACGCTCTTCGAGACCGACTATGACGATGAGAGCCCCATCGCGGACCCGGACCTGATGCTGTGCGAGCCGGAGCGATACGACGAGACGTCGGCGCCGCGTCTGCGCGGCAAGCACCTCCCGCACGACCTCCTGGCCGGCCTGTACCACGACGCCGCGACCGACCTGCTCGATCCGATTCACGAATAACCTACGGCCCGAAGCGTTCGAGCGATTCGTCGAGTCTCGCGGCGATGAGCGCCGCCAGCACGTCGTCCCTGGGCGCCCGCACCGAGAGCGACATCGTGCTGGGCCCGAGCGGATCGACGAAGTTGGGCGTGCGATCCGTGAGCACGAGTGTCGCGCCGCGCATGCGTCCGGTGAACGGGTCGCTGGTCCGCGAGCTGCGCGGGAACAGGAACCCGCCGCCGCCGTACACCCCGATCGCTCCGCCCGAGAGCACGACGTGCCGGATCGTCGCGTTGGTGGCGGTCGAATCGATCGGCGTCTTGCCCGCGCGGGGGCGGATGAACATGCGCACATGGACCAGGCTGCCGCTGAGCTCCTCCAGCGCCACCGCGGGGTCCAGCTGCTCGCGCGTCAGGTCCGTCATATACAAGTCAATCTGCCCCCGGCCGAGCGGACGAAAGGCCACCAGCGTCACCTGCGGCTCCAGCGACGCCCCGGCCTCGACCGATGCCACCCGCACCGTACCCCCCGCTGAACACCCGCTGAGCACCACGACCGCGATACACAGGAGCAGCCCGGCCCTGGAAACGCCGAGGTCGGTCTTTGATCGTGTCCGGCTCACGCCCACACCATAGCCGATCCGATTCTCTGGAGGGAACAGCCCGCCCCCGCGTGCGTTACACTCAGGTAGAGCGCGGGGTGGATCGCCCGCACCGCCCGCACCGAGCGGGTCGGCGAGGTGAACGGAGAAAACCCATGCCGGACACTCGAATACGCATCGTCGCGATCACGGCCGGTCTTCTGCTGCTCCCGGCGTCGGCGCTGGGGCAGGCACGCGTCGGGTTCCCCAGAACCTGGAGCCCCGGCTACCGCACGGCCTCGCCCGGACCACTCACCACCGGGCTCGTCTCATCGCCCATGCGCACCGTCGCGCCGCGGGGGGTCCACGTCGGCGCCGGGTCGATCGGCTCGCACCACTTCTCGGGCAGCCGCACCGCCTTTGATCTGCACTCTTCGTCGGACGGGCTTTCACTGTCCGTGCACGTCGGGTCCGATCCGGGCTTGCTGCTCCACACGGGCGGTCACGGCGTGATCGACCATCACGTCGGACGGGCAGATCACTTCCGCAGCGTCCTTGGTTTCCGGCACTTCTCCATCTTCCCGTTCTTCTTCCCGTATTACGGCGGGCTGTACCCCTACGGGTACGGGCGGTACGACTCGTACTACGGCGCGATCGACGGGTCGTACTACCAGACGCTGCCGAGCACCTACGCATACCCCGCGCCGCAGGCACAACCCCCCCAGCCGACCGTGCCGCTGACCGATGACCAGCTCGCCGCACAGAAGCTCGGCGCGGGTCGCGCCTCGGACGCGATCGACCTGTACCGAGCGTTTCTGCGCGACAATCCCGACGACGCCCCGGCCATGCGCGGGCTGGCGCTGGCCCTGCTGGCGGACAGCCGATTCAAGGAGGGAGTCGCCATGATGGCGATGGCCTACCGCACGGACCCACCGCTGGCCGACGAGGCCATCGATACCCAGCTGTTCGAATCCGAAAAGGATCTGCGTGGACAGGTGCGGCGCTGCGTGATACACGCGAACCGCACGGGGCTGGCGTCGGCGTGGTTGACC
>JADFOF010000299.1 GCA_022563015.1 Planctomycetota bacterium | reverse complement strand
TGGTCAGCTTGCCCACGCGCAGAGCCCGCATCAACGGGTTGCGCTCGATGCGGTCGATCAGTGCTCGTCGGCCGATGATGATCCCCGATTGCGGACCACCGAGCAGCTTGTCGCCGCTGAAGAGCACGAGGTCCGCGCCGGCGCGTATCGAGGCGCGCGCGTCGGGCTCGTCATCGGGGAGGCCTGGAAAGCTCCCCCGATCGAGCAGCCCCGACCCGATGTCATGGATCACGGGCAGATCGCGGCTTCGCCCCAGTTCGGCGAGCTGCGCGATGGAGACGGCCTCGGTGAACCCGCGCACGCGGAAGTTCGACGTGTGCACCTTGAGCAGCGCACCCGTGCGCTCGCTGATGGCGCCGGTGTAGTCGCTCGGGCGCGTCTTGTTGGTCGTGCCCACCTCGCGCAGGATGGCGCCGCCCGACTCGATGACGTCCGGCAGGCGAAAGCTGCCGCCGATCTCGATCAACTCGCCCCGCGAGACGATCACCTCGCGGCCGTTGGCGAAGGTCGAGAGCACCAGCAGCATCGCTGCGGCGTTGTTGTTGACCACGCTTGCTGCCTCTGCGCCGGTCAGCTCGCACAGCAGCGGCTGCACAAGGTCCGACCGCCTGCCGCGAAGCCCGGTGTCCATGTTCAGTTCGACCGGCGCATACGAACCGGCAACCGCGACGAGGGCATCGACCGCCTCTTTAGCCAGCGGCGACCGCCCGAGCCCCGTGTGGATAAGGACGCCCGTAGCGTTGATGACGGGCTCGAGCGGGGGACGAAGTTGGCGCTGGAGATATCGTGCCGCCTGATCGGTGATTCGCTCCTCAGAGACAGCGATGTCGTCCGAGTCGAGGTCTTTGAGCCGTTCTCTGGCTGCGTCGATCGCCTGCCGGGCCGACAACGTGATCAGTGACCGCGGCGCGTTGTTCGCGGCACCTTGCCGCACGAGCAGATCGCAGATCCGGCCGACGGACGGCAGCTCGCGCAAGCGCGGATCGGACGATCCGGCTCGTAATCTCCCGGCTTGAGACTCCATGACACAAGCATATCGCGTCGGCACCGCTCAGGCGTGCTGCGCCTCGTGCCTCAATTGTCCGCAGGCGGCGGCGATATCTCGCCCTCGGCTGGCGCGAAGGTGCACGTTCACGCCACCCTCTTGCAGCAGGGCCTGGAATGTGCGCACGTCGCCGGCTGCGGGGCGAGTGAACGGCAAGCCTGACACCTCGTTGTACCGGATGAGATTGACGTTCGCCCGCAGTGTCCGGGCGATCCGGGCGAGCTGGCGGGCATGGGTCGGCTGATCGTTCACGGCGCCCAGAAGGATGTACTCGAGCGTGATCTCCCTGCCGGTCTTGCGAAACCACGTGTCGCACGCGGCCAGCAGCTCCTTGATCGAGGTGTATTCAGCCCACGGGATCAGCTCCCGCCGCAATTCGTCGTTCGGTGCGTGCAGTGAAAGGGCGAGCGTGACCGGGAGTTCGAGCTGATCGGCCATCTTCTCGATCGCCGCGGGCAGGCCGACGGTCGAGATGGTGATCTTGCGGGCCGAGACGCCGATGCCCCAGGGAGCCGCGATTGTGCGCACGGCGTGCAACACCGGGTCGAAATTGGCCAGTGGTTCGCCCATGCCCATGAAGACGATGTTGGTGATGCGCTCGACACCCGGGAGCCGGGTCATCTGCCAGACCTGCTCGACGATCCGGCCGGCGGACAGGTTGCCGTCGAGCCCGCCAACCCCGGAGGCGCAGAATCGGCAGCCGACCGCACACCCGACCTGGCTCGATATGCAGGCGGTCCGGCGCGAGCCCGCCGGGATCATCACGCACTCGGTCTGCCGCGATGAGTCCGGGGCGATCCCGCTCTGGGGCAGTGAGAGCGAACTGTTCACAGCACCGGGTGCGCGTGGATCCACCCACTGGAGGAGAAGCTTCTGCGTGCCGTCGGTCGCTGTCTGGTGCTGCAGCACGTCGCCGGAGACGAACGTGATCTCGCGCGCGAGCAGTTCGCGGTCGCCGGGCGAGAGATTCGTCATCAGGCCGGGATCGGCGGTGTTCTTCCTGTAGACCCAGTCGAGAATCTGATCGGCGCGGTATTCCGGGAGATCGTGCGTACAGCACCACTCACGGAGCGTGTCGGGTGTGAACTGGAAGATGTGCTGTTCGGGGTGCCGCATGAGCGATCATTCGCCGCTGGCCGGCCCGGGCGAACCGGCCGAGACGGTGACAGGCACTGTGCCGTACAAGTCCGCGGTGATCTTCGGTGCGGCGACGTGAATGCGGCGAGAGTCCGGATCGATGCCGCGCTCGGTCATCTTCCGGCGCAGCGCCACGGGGAGGTTGAACTCGATGTTCTCGGCGACGAGCTCACGCAGCTCGATGGTCGCGCCGAACCGCGTGACCAGCGCCTTGCACACACCCGCGACGAGATCCTCGGGGGCGGACGCCCCGGCCGTCACCAGCACCGTCTCGGCACCGTCGAACCAGTCGTCGCATAGCTGGGTCGCGTCATCGATCAGGCGGGCCCGCGCGCCGGCGGCCCGGGCGATCTCGGTCAGGCGGACGGAGTTCGAGGAGTTGGTCGATCCGACGACCAGCACGAGATCGCACCCGCGCGCCAGCGTGCGCACCGCGTGCTGCCGGTTGGTCGTCGCGTAGCAGATGTCCTCGCTGGGCGGGGCCTTGATGTTGGGGAAGGCGTCGCGCAGGGCGTCGATGATGATCGCGGCGTCGTCGGTAGAGAGCGTCGTCTGGGTGAGGTAGACCAGGCGGTCGGGGTCGGTGACCACCAACGACGGAATGTCGTCGGGCGACTCGACGATCTGGATCGCGTGCGGGGCCTCGCCGCGCGTCCCAACCACCTCCTGGTGCTTGGCGTGGCCGATGAGCAGGATCTGGTACCCATCGCGGGCGTAACGGATGGCCTCGGCGTGGACCTTGGTGACCAGTGGGCAGGTGGCGTCGATCGCGTCGAGGTTGCGACGCCGGGCGTGCTCGCGCAGGGCCGGGCTCACGCCGTGGGCGCTGAACACCACGACCGCGCCTCGGGGAACCTCGTCGAGGTCTTCCACAAAGACGACGCCGCGATCCTGGAAGCGGGAGACCACGTGGCTGTTGTGGACGATCTCGTGAAAGACGTAGATCGTCTCGCCGGGCAGAATGTCCAGGACCTGATCGACCACGTCGATCGCCATGCGCACGCCGGCGCAGAAGCCGCGTGGATTGGCCAGCAGGATCCGCATGTGTGATCGTAGGGGTGGTTAGCCCTGAGCCGGAGGGGAGAGGCGCCCGGCAGTCTACAGTCACTCATGCCTGGACGAATCGGCGTGTGCTCGTGGTCGCTCAGCCCGGGTTCGCCCGCGGAGTTGGTCGAGGAGTTGGAGCGTGTCGGGATCGACGCGGTGCAGCTCGCGCTGGATCCGATCCGCAGGGGCGAGTGGAACGAGCGCGAGACCATCGCCACGCTCCGCGACGCGGGCATCGACATTCTCTCGGGCATGATGACGATGGCGGGGGAGGACTACTCGACACTGGAATCAATCCGCAGGACCGGGGGCGTTCGGCTGGACGATTACTGGGAGGCGAACCTTGCCACGGCCGGC
>JADFOF010000298.1 GCA_022563015.1 Planctomycetota bacterium | reverse complement strand
ATTCAGAAATCGTCTGACGAGCCCTGGATTTCGGCCAAGACCGCCTCTGTAAGTCCCATCAGCTCGTCTAGCTACCCCATGGCCTCAGGCGGCAGCACGATCGCGGCCGACATGATTATCGCGCCGAATTCGTCAGACTCTACACCTCTGCCCCACATGCGCGCGGCCATGTCCATGTCTCCGAACTCGGAAGGCATAGAGAACGAGAACTCACCCATCGGGACGAACCCGCTTGGGATGTCCGAGTCGGTTAGCAGAGCCGACCCGAGGTCTGAGTCGATCGCCTGTGAAGCAGGCGGCATACTGCCTCCCATGAAGGCGAAGGGGTTGAGCGCGCCAAACACCACGTTGTCGTCTAGGCCGCCTTCGTTCACGGCAAGGCTATCGAAGCCATCGTCGGCCTCGCTGCCATCGATGACGACGAAGTCATCGCCGGCGTCGGTGACGTTGGCGCCAGCCGTGCCGTCGTCCACGTCGATTTCGTCGCCTGGATCGAACGCCACCATTGAGTCATCGGAAGGCTCAGGGCTCTGCACGTCACCGACACCCACATCATCGCCGGTGCCGTAGATCCCGTCTGGGCCCGCGGCGCGCGAAGCCGCCTTTGGCTCATCGTCCGAATCACGGACTGCGCCGTCGTTGGACGAACCACCTCCGCAGGCAGCGGCAAGCAGCGCGATAGGCAGGAGAATCAGCGCGAGTTTACGTAACATAGACGTGCCCCCTTTTGTAGAGAGTAGGCTCGTCTATATAATCGGCGGCTTGTCGGGTAGCTTTGGCTAGCCTGCGGTGGTGCCGGCAGCGTCTTCGGCAGGTGGGAACGGCGGGAACAGCGATTCGAGTTCAAGCCGGACAGGATCGCCTTCCGGCAGATAGGCGCTGAAGTCGCCGTCGGGAGCCGGCCTGTCGCGCAGGCCGTTAGGGCCTACCTTGCGAATCTGATCTTGCAATAACATCAGCCCCTCAAGCAGCGATTCCGGCCTGGGTGGGCAGCCGGGCACGTAGACGTCCACCGGCATGACCAAGTTGACGCCAGGCAGCGTGCTGTAGCCGAACGCGAACGGGCCGCCCATGGTAGCGCAGCCCCCGAACGCTATCACCCAGCGCGGCTCGGCCATCTGCAGGTAGACGCGCCGAACAGCCGGGGCCATTTTCCACGTCACCGTACCGGCGACGATCATCAGGTCGGCCTGTCGCGGCGAAGCGCGAAACACCTCGGCGCCAAAGCGGGCGATGTCGTAACGCGAGGTTGCCGTCGCGATCATCTCGATCGCGCAGCAAGCGAGCCCGAACATTGCGGGCCAGAGCGACGAGCTGCGAGCCCAGTTCAGCAGCTGATCGACTGAGCCCATGAGGAGGTTGCTCTTCAACTCCTCCTCAACGTCCATGTCTTCCAACGGAATAATGTCTTGCGTCATCGCACGGTCATTCTACGAACCTCTCGCCTCGCGACGCAAGAAGTAAGGAACTGGCTGGATTATGTTTAACAACGATTTGACACCTTATGTATACACGCAAAACACCATCCTAGGATACTGTAGTTGACCTGTTACCGAGATCGGAGGCACCGCTAAGCGGGGGAGCGGCGCTCAGGATGAGCAAATGCCACTCCCAAGCCACAACCGATGAGCCCAAACACGGGCTTGAGTGCACGGACGCCTTGAGACCCTGTCGTTACGTTGCCATAGGGGTGAACGTTGGGATTATGGAAGGCGTAGGTGACTCGATTATCAATCCCCGACAATTCCGAAGACGCTGATCCATGCCGGGAGGCGCAGCTAGGATGATGCTGCGGTCCTCCGGCCAGACCGGTTTCTTGAATCTGGCCACTGTACTGCGGGCCGGAGCAACCTTAGCAGCGCTTGTTCTCCTCATAGCGACAGGCATCCTCGCTCCATCGACAGCCGAAGCTCAGCAGCCCACGCCTACGCCAACACCCGGGACCGTGATCAGTGTCTACCCCTCAGCGCAGAACGTCTCCGCGGGAACAAACATCGTCGTCGAAATCCGCGTCGATAACGTAGCGAGTCTCGCGGCGTACGAGTTCGAAATCCAATACGAGCCGAGACTCCTAACCTTCGTCTCGGTCACGAACAACTCGTTCCTGGGCAGCACCGGCAGAAATGTTACCTGCCTGCCACCGCAGCTGGGTCTAGATACGGTCCGCTATGGCTGCGTTACGTTTTCGCCGCCGCCGCCAGATGGGCCCAGCGGCAGCGGCGTGTTGGCAACTATCACGTTCAGCACGTCATGTGCTGGCTCAAGTCCACTCGCTTTCACCCTTGCCGGTCTTGGAGATGCACTCGGTGCAGGTCTTCCATTGCAGACCCAAGACGGCAGCGCCACGGTGACTGGGGGCGGCGTCTGTCCGACACCAACTGTGACCCCAACGCCCGGACCCGCGTCACCTACGCCGAGTCCGACGCCGCCGGCCACGGCCACTTCGGTAGGCCCGCCCCCAACACCAGTACCGCAGCTCTGTGCGGGCGCTGCCGGTTCCGCGCTCTGTGTGCTGCCAGTCTCGCAGACGGCCTTCACCGGCGGGCAGGTTGATATCGAAATTGCCGTGGATAACATCTTCAACCTAGGAGCGTTCCAGTTCGACTTAGTCTTCGACAGCGTCCTGCTGTCACCAGTTTCCGTGACTAAGGCGGGCCTTATTGGAAGCACCGGGCGCTCTGTAGTTTGCCTGCCCGCGCTGCAGGCCGACCGAGTAACGTTCGCCTGCGCCACGCTTGGCACGGACCCTGCAGGCCCGAACGGCTCGGGCATCTTGGCACTCGTGACGCTCCAGGCGGATGCAGCCGGCTTCTCAACCCTGACGCTGGAGAATTCGCTTCTGGCTGACATCACGAGTGCGGATATCTTAGTCGCAGCGGAGCAGGGCGGCGATGTCACGATCGCTGATCCGCCAACGCCAACGAATACGCTGACGCCCACGGACACGTTCACACCGACAGAAACCGCAACGGTGCCGTCTCCCACACCGCCAGCCACCCCAACACCCGGGCCGCTTCCAGAAACCGTCGTTCGCATCGACCCAGATGCCCAGAACGTCGGCGAGGGCGACGAGGTTGTCATCGAGGTCATCATCGATGCTGTCACAGACATGGGAGCGTACGATTTCACGCTCGCCTTCGACCCGTCGCTGTTGACGTTCGTTGAGGTCACGAGCGGCAGCTTCCTCGGCAGCAGCGGAGGGTCCGTGGTCTGCATCGGCCCCACAGTCAATGAGACGTTGGGCACGGTCGGCTTCGGGTGCTTTGGAACAAGCGCCACCGGCGTCACTGGTACGGGCACGCTGGCGACGGTTCGCTTTGGGACCTCATGCGGGGGAACCAGCGCCCTGACGCTGGCGAACGTGAGCATCGCGAACGCGGTCGGCGGGACGATTCCGTCGGTCGCTCACAATGCAAGCGTTGGCGTGAACGGCGCCACAAGCTGCTCACCTTCGTCCACAGCGACCGTCACACCCGTACCTACCGCGACTCCAACGGGGCCAGCGTCATCGACAGTCCTGCGAGTGGACCCGAGTTCACAAGGAGTCGTCGAAGGCGTAGACGTGGTGGTTGACATCGTGGTCGACAACGTCA
>JADFOF010000297.1 GCA_022563015.1 Planctomycetota bacterium | reverse complement strand
AGGGCGCTCGATCCACTGCCGGGCATCAACGAGGGCTCCGCGCGGTAGCCGGCAAAGCTGGACCATATTGGGCTTCTGCGTGTTGGGGCGGCTTCTGGTGGGATAGCTCTCTGAGCTGTCCCCTTCCGTGGGCTCACAAGCTAGACTTTGGCGTGGTGCGGCGCGTGGTGCGATCCTTTACACTTGCCGGTTCTGAAGGAGCGATATGGTGGAATTCAAGCCCTGGCACATCGTGTACATCACAGGATGCACAGTCGTTGCCGCGATTGCGGTCATGTTGATCGCCGAGGGCAATTGGCTGGGTGCTCTGGCCGGTGGTCTCAGTGGACTGGCGGGCGGACTGATCGGGAGTTATTGCACCGAACGAGTTAGAGCGCGTCGGAAGACGGGGCCAACGGACTAGGCTTTCGTGTGCCACCAGTGGCACACGGCGTGGATCGGGCGTTTTCAACACTCATTGGGAATACACACATGGCTGAAACGGAATATGATGACACCCCCCTATCCGATCTCACCGAAGTTCATGCGAACGCACGCGATGACCGTTCGTACAAGCACTTCCTTGATTGTTTTTGCATAGCCAGTGTGGGCGTATGCGCCACGGGTGCCCCGACGGATGTCTCTGGCGCGTTCACATCAAGCAGCGAACACCCTGTCTCGGTCGGCCTGTCAACCGATTCCGAAGGTAGAAGTTTGATCCTTGCCTTCGCGGATCCGCTTGCGTTTAGCCGCAACTTCGGGACACCCTTCAACGCCGAGATGACGGGGAACACTCTTTTCAAAGCCGTCCTTCACAACATGAAATGCGAAGGGATTCGTGTCAACAGCGCCAAGGCTGAAATCTCGATGTTCATCAGTCGAACATCGGCCGTCGAGAAGCTGGGCGTTGCCAGTCCACCCACCGCAACAAAGAATAAGCCATGGTGGAAGCGATGGAAGACGAGGTCTGTTTGAGCCGTGTCTCGCACGATTCGCAGCAGCGGGTGGCATGCCTACTCGATTCGCGCGGGCATGGCGAGCCATGGGTCGGACGCGAATGGTGAGGAACCGGGCAAGTGTGGCTTTACTCCTTCCCCATTTCCCGCACCTGGGCACAATGCGCTTGCGGTCGGTCGTTGACGGCCGGGCAGGATTATGGGGTCTTTCTTTGGGGCCTGACCTCTGAGAAACCGGCCGTGCTGGCCCGATCCCGGCAGTAGTCCGCCCTCGTTATCGGGGCGGTCGGGAATGGGGTTCTCTCGGGAGGAAACGGAGTCCTCCCGGCAAGACAGAGCATCCGGGCGACTGGACGGAGCATCCGGTCGCCAGGACGGAGCTTCCGCTCGACAGGAAACGACTCAATCACAGTCGTTATCGGGCGCTGGGCGGACAGCTCGGAGAGCTATCCCACCAAGACGGGCCGCTGGGGGCGCTTCCGGGGATCAACGAGCGCACCGCGCGATAGGCATCCAACAGAGCCCCCTGCGCGAGCAGGGGATCACGTCGTAATGCGAACATGTCGTCGAATGGACCCCCTGCTTGCGCAGGGGGCTCTGTTGCATGAGCGTGCGCACGCCCGGCGTCGGTTTGATATCATGGCCCCGATGGGACAACGCTCGCGCAGCGCGTACTGGTTCATCGCCTTCCCGATGGCGGTGCTGTTTGTGTTCACGCTGCTGCCGACGGTGGCCGGCCTCGGGCTGAGCCTGTTCTCGTGGGACGGATCGGGCCGACCCACGTTCGTCGGCGTGCAGAACTTCGTCCAGCTGGCGCGCGACCAATCGTTCCGGCCGGCGGTGCGCAACACGCTGCTGTTCGTCGTGGCGACGGTGCCGATCTCGGTGCTGGCGGCGTTCGGGCTGGCGGTGATCGCCTCGGCCCCGTGGTTTCGCGGCAAAGCGGTGGCGCGGACGTGCATCTTCCTGCCGACGATCGTGTCGATCATCGCGGTGGGCGTGGTGTGGCGGTGGCTGTTGGCCGACCAGGGCGGGCTGCTCCCCGGCGCCATCCGATCGGTCGGGCTCCGGCCGCCGAGCTTCCTGGACGGCTCGTGGGCCTTTGTGAGCATTGTTCTGGTGCAGATCTGGCGCGGCGTGGGGTTCTGCTTCGTGCTGTACCTGGCGGCGCTGGCGGGCGTGAACCGCAACCTGTACGAGGCGGCGCGGGTGGACGGCGCGTCGCGATGGGCGGTGGTGCGGCACATCACCTGGCCGGCGGTGGGACCGATGACGGTCTTCCTGCTGGTCACGGGCGTGATCGGGGCGCTGCAGGTCTTTGACGTGGTGTGGGCGATGACCTCGCGGGCCGAGACCGACGCCACGCGCGTCCTGAACCTGTACATCTTCCGCGAGTTCAAGCAGAGCCGACTGGGGTACGCGGCGGCGATCGGGGTGGTGATCTTTTCGCTCACGCTGATCGTGACGTGGGGGCAGCTGCGTCTGCTGCGGGGGAGGACGTGATGGACCGCCCGCCGACCATCGCCCGCGTGCTGGGGCACCTGCTCGTGTACGCGGTCGCCGCCAGCATGGTCATCCCGTTCGTGTGGATGCTGTCGACGGCGCTCAAGAGCGACGCCGAGGCCCTGAACCCGCACGTGTCGCTGATTCCGCACGCCTGGAAGTGGGGCAACTTCGCGGCGGCATGGGAGGCTGCGAATCTCGGGCGGTATTACTGGAACAGCACGGCTGTGGCGCTGGCCAACACGGTGTTCAGCGTGCTGCACTGCGCCCTGGCCGGGTACGCATTCGCCAAGCTGCGCTTTCGCGGCCGGCGCGTGCTGTTTCTGCTGGCGCTGGTCACGATGATGCTGCCGATCCAGGTGTATTTCATCTTCGCGTACGTGATCGCGGACCGGTTCGGGTACGTGGACACGCTGCAGGGGCTGTACGTGCCGTTCCTGGCCAGCGGGTTCGGGATCTTCTACATGCGGCAGGCGATCTCGACCGTGCCGGACGCGCTGCTGGAGGCGGGGCGGATCGACGGCATGGGCGAGTTCGAGCTGTTCTGGATCATCGTGGCGCCGACGATCCGCCCGGCCATCGGCGCGCTGGCGATCTTCACGTTCGTGTTCAGCTGGAACAACTTTTTCTGGCCCCTGATTATGTCGGACTCGGACGCCTCGACGACGCTGCCCTTGGCGATCTCGCACCTGGCGTCGGGGCGGTACGTGCAATCGTGGCCTCAAATCATGGCGGCGATGACAATCCTGACCGTGCCGTTGATCGTCGTCTTCCTCGTGTTCCAGCGCGCGTTCGTCGAGGGCGTCGCGCTGACGGGGATCAAGGAGTAGGTGATGCGAAGCACATGGGCGATCATCGCGTTGATCGTGGCGGCGACAGCGGCTGTCATCGCGCCGCCGTTGTTCGAGCGCGGGCCCGGACTCGCCGGATCGAGCGATGACACGGTCCTGCTGTTCACCGTCTGGGGCATGCCGTTCGAGGACCGCCTGTTCGAGGACGTTTACGCGGACGGGTACTCCGCGCTGATGCCGGGCGTTCGGGTGGACTACCGGCGGTACGGCTCGGACCTGCTCCAGAAGTACAACACGTGGCACACGCTCGGTCGCGGGCCGGACGTGATGCGGCTGCGCGTCACGGACTATCACGGCATGGTGGCGCGGG
>JADFOF010000296.1 GCA_022563015.1 Planctomycetota bacterium | reverse complement strand
CGGCGACGCGAATGCCCATCGGCCAAGCGGTGAACAACGCGACGGCAAGCTGCGCGGCGAATTTCGGGAGCGGGCCGAGTGGACGGCAATCGTCCAGCAGGCCCACCACGTGCAGCACAACCGCGCCGCCGACGATGGCCAGGACGACGGGCAGGGTGGATGCGATACCGGCTACGTGAGGTCGAAGAATCTCCGGCAGCCAAGCCGGCGACTCTCCGTTGGCCATCGCCCAGGCTGCCCCGGTCCCCGCGAGGATCGGCCCGCAGATGGCAAGAACCAGCGCGATGCCGCCGCCCAGCGCCACGGGCTGAGCGTGCCGCTTGTGCCCGCTGGGGTGATCGACGAACTCAACCCGACGTGCCCATCCCCGGACAACGAAGGTAGCCAGAAGTGACAGCACAAAGGGACCGGCCACCGCGACAAGAACAATCCAATACATGCGTACGAAGTCTACCGTGACCCGGCAAGCCGCACCAACAGCGCCCGGTCCAGCTGCTCGCACGCGATTGAACACCCAAGCCGGCAGCAACCCCATCGCCGCCAAGAGCAACCCATGCTCAATGCAGCGCTCTGGATACGGCAAGCCTCATCTGCGGCGCTTGCTTCTTGTCGGTCAGGGTGTCAAGCACCTGGCCGGTCGTGCGGTCGATCAGCTTGATCATGCCTGACTGATAATCGCCTTCGTAAATCGAACACAAGCCCAGCCCGTTGAAGAGGCTCCGCGAGAGGCACTGGGTGTTTTCGTTGGTCATGTCGTATCTCACGAACATGATCGGCTCGCCACTGTATGACTTGGCCAGCTTGGCGAAGACAGGCTCGGTGGCTTCGGTGTAAGGACATCCTTTGTAATAAAACTCCACCGCCACCAGGCGAGGCACGCTTTTTGTCAGCGCCGCTTCTCGTGCCGGCGGTTCACTCCGCCCCACGGATTCCCTAAGAACGTCCAGCTCTCGCCGCGCCTGGCGCGCCTGGCCGGCCGGGGAGACGCGCTGGCGCTGATACTCACCGGCGAGCCGATCGACGCGGCGCACGCCCTGCGCATCGGCATCGTCAGCGAGGTCGTGGCGAAGGCGGCCCTGACAGAGCGCGCGGACGCGATCGCCGGGCGCATCGCCGAGCGGGGACCGATAGCCGTACAGTACGCGAAGGAGGCGGTCTCGCGCGGTGCTGAGATGCCACTCGAACAAGGGCTGCGATACGAGACCGACCTGACGATGATCCTTCAGACCACTGAGGACCGCGCCGAGGGTGTGCGCGCGTTCCTCGAAAAACGCCAACCGAAGTTCAAGGGGAAGTGAGCCGATGCATCTGATAATGGAGGAAGACGAGGCGCGGTCGCTGTTGGCCGTCATCACGTCCTACGTCCTCGACAACAGCGGCGTCTCGCAGGACGCGAAGGCGCGCGTCCGCCAGTGGCGCACCGATCACACCGAGGGCACGGTGAAGATGGCGGCGCTGACGGACGGCATGAACGATGCGGTCGGCGCCTACATCGACGCCAGGACGGACCGCCAGGTGCGTGCGCGTGGCCGCTACGGGCGCGTCCGGAGCCAGAAATGAAGGTTGAGTTCGAGATTGAGGAGACGCGCGAGCTGTTCATCTTCCTCTGCGACCGCCTGATCGAAGACGCCGGGCTGGCGGCGGCCGAGCGGGCGACCCTCCGCAAGTGGCGCAACGACTCGATGCGCCCCGGTTCCCCCGGCATGCGTGATCTGCACGAGAAGATGAACGCCGACCTCGCTCGTACGCTCGAGAACAAGAAGAGAAGCTCCGTGCGCAAGCCGGACTGGCGATGAGCGAAGGGCCGGTTCTCTACGAGAAGCGCGACGGCGGCGTCGCCTGGGTGACGCTCAACCGGCCCGACGTCCTCAACGCGATCAACATGCGGATGCGCGACGAGCTGTGGGAGCTGATGCACGCCGTCCGCGACGACCCGGACGTGCGCGTCGTCGTCTTCAAGGGCGCGGGCGACCGCGCGTTCTCCGCCGGCGCCGACATCAGCGAGTTCGGGACGGCTCCTTCGATCGCGGAGGCCCGCCGCGCCCGCCGCGAGCGTGACCTGTGGGGCCTGATCCTCTCCCTCGACGAGGTGCTGATCGCGGCCGTCCACGGGTACGCGCTGGGCGCCGGCGTCGAGCTGGCGATGTGTTGCGACATCCGCATCGCCTCAGACGACGCTCGCTTCGGCCTGCCGGAAGTCAGTCTCGGCTACATCCCCTCCGCCGGCGGCACGCAGACGCTCCCACGCCACGTCCCGCCTGGCCTCGCGATGCAGATGATCCTCACCGGCGACCCGATCGATGCGCCTACGGCGTACGCCCGCGGCCTTGTGCAGAGGATTGTCCCGCGCGAACGTCTGTACGCGGAAGCCGAGGCGATGGCGAAAGCGATCGCTGCCCGTCCCGCCGCGGCGACGCGTTTGGCGAAGCGGGCGATCGTCGACGGGGCCGAGCTGTCGCTAGCATCGGGGCTCGCGCTAGAATCGACGATGGTGCGGCGGTCGCTGGAGACTGCGTCGCTGCCCCGGTAAGAAGACAAGAATGGCTACCGACACAGAGCGCATCTCGGCTTTCGGGCGCGGCTGGCGCTGGCTCAACCGCTTCGGCCTCCTCGTCCCACTGCTGATGGGCGCGGCGCTCGTTGCTCTGGTGGTGATCACGATCGTCTCGCCCCGCTATCAGTCGCCGACCGAGGTCAACGCCGGCTCGCCGGACGACTACGCCGTCGCCGAGCCGAGCTACTTCGAGGAGCAGGGGTTCTGGCTCGTGCACCTCCCGGACGGCGAGTTCGTTGCGCTCTACAACCGTGACCCGGCGTCCGGCTGTGGGCTGCCGTTCGGTTTCGGGTTCGAGCACATGGGCGTCACGGGCTGGTTCCACGACGCCTGCAGCGGTTCGATCTACGACCTCTCCGGCGCCTGCTTCGGCGGGCCCTGCAGGGTCGGTCTCAACCGCCTCAACGTAACGATGGTCGATGGAGAGATCATCGTCGACCCCCGAGACGGGCCCCACGGTGCCTTCAAGTCCGACAACGGCGATCCCGTAAACCCGCCGCAGTAGGCGGAGAAGGGAGCTTCCCATGGGGAGCACACCTGTCGCGAACCCGTCACCGCCGCGACGCTGGCGGTTCTCCCGCCGCGTTGTCCCGCTGGCGTTTCTGGCGCTCGCTGTGATCGCCCTCGTCGCGATTGGCGTTGCCGTCGTCTGGCCGAGCGATGGCGCCGACTCCGAATGGACCGCCGTGGCGCGCGTCGACGAACTCGCCGTCAACGACCCGCTCGCTGTCGAGGGCGACGTGTACCTCGTGCTGCTGGAGTCCGGCGAGATCCTGGCGCTCAGCCAAATCGACCCCCACCTCGGCTGCAAAGTCCCGTTTGCGCCGGACTTTGAATATATGGGCGACACCGGCTGGTTCCGGAACCCCTGCCACGGCGAGACGTACGACCTGACCGGCGTCTGCTACTTCGGGCCGTGCCCGCGCGGCCTGGACCGCTACGAAGTGCGCGTGCGGGACGGCGACGTCGAGGTGAGCTTCGCCCGCCTCACCGAGGGCCCGGACAACAGCGCCCGCGACGGGCGGGAGCCGGTCACGCTCGACTGAC
>JADFOF010000295.1 GCA_022563015.1 Planctomycetota bacterium | reverse complement strand
GCAGGCCAAGCCCGCCCAACGGCCCGGTCCGCCAGAGCAAGATCGCCACGAAAAGCCCCACGGTAACCGGCGGCAGCGCCATTCCAGCGTTGAACGCGCTCAAAGCCACTGTGCGGCCCGGCGGCGCGCGGAAAACGAGCAGCGAGGCGATGCCGAAGCCGAAAACGACGGCGATCAGCGTCGCAGTCCCCGACACGTAAAGCGACGTCAACGTCACTTCGTAGACGTAGGCGTCGCCGGTGACGATCAGTTCGACGGCTTCCGTGAATCCGTCCCAGATCAGATCCATGGCGACACCTAGTCTAGAAGAAGCGGCTCGAACAAGCCCACGCCGTACTCGTCCCGCCCGAACTCCAGGATCACCCCCTGCGCCCGATCGGACACCATGAACTCGATCCAGGCGTCCGCGGCACCTTCGTTCACGTGAGAGAGCCGATCGGCATCAAGCCGCAGCACGGAGTACACGTTCGGCTCGGCCGTGTCCCGGTAGATCTCGACGATCTGCAGCCGCTCAGCGAAGGAGACAAGCGTCGCACTGTCGACGAGGGTGTAGGCCGCGCCTTCGTTCGCGACTAACAGGCTCTGTCCCTGACCCGTCGCCGATACGCGATACCAGCTCTCGCCGAGGGGATCGACGCCCGCCTCGGCCCATACCGCCAGTTCGCGTCTGTGCGTGCCCGACTCGTCGCCGCGGCTGACGAACGCCGCTTCGGAGTCGGCGATGCGCGTGAAGGCGTCGGCGAGGGTGCGCGCGCCGGCGATCCCCGCCGGGTCGCTCGCCGGACCGGCTACCAGAAAGTGATTTCGCATGACCGGAGTCCGCTCCAGCGCGAAGCCGGCCACGATCAGCGCCTCCTCGTCCGCAGGGGAATGCGCCATGATCACGTCCAGCTCGCCCCGCCGCGCCAGCGTCATCAACTGCCCCGATCCCAGCGCGATCGGCTTCACATCGAGGTCGGAGTCTTCCTCGAAGGCGGCCACCAGTTCGTCCAGCAGGCCCGAGTCATGAACGCTCGTCGTCGCCCCCAACAACAACTCATCGCCCGAACCACAGGCGGCGAGGAGGCCCATCACCACCAGGGACACGAGAACGAGCCTGCACACTACCGCCAGCATGCGCCGGATGATAGACCCGCCCCCGGCGCCATGCAACGGCTCCCGTTAGGGGGCTTCGCGGTCGGCCCCCATGCCGCCGCCCGCAACCGGTGGCATGGCGGGTTCGGAGTCGCCCGCGGGCGACTCCTCCTCCTCGGCCGACAGGTGCGTCTTGCGCAACGGCTCGTCCTTGAGGAAGACGCCCGCTACGACCGCCAGACAGAGCACCCAAATCGCGATGAAGAACGATTGCGAGACGCCTGCGGCCAGCGACTCACGCACGCCCGTGATCGTCTCCTCGAACAGCGCTTCGCCGGCCTCTCCGAAGCCCGCGAACGCCGACTCAATTTGCCCCAACGCCTGCGGGTTCAACAGAAATTGCGGGTCTTCCAGCGCCTGCGAGAGCTGCTCTTGCTCACGGACAACCGCCGGCACGTTCTCCTGCACGCCTTCGTGGTACTGCACCTGGATCACCGAGAACATGATCGCCACGCCCATCGTCCCGCCAACCGAGCGCAAGAACTGCATCGTCGACGTCGAGACGCCCATCACCCGGTACGGCACCGAGTTCTGCACGGCGAGGGTGTACAGCGGGATCGAAGTTCCCAGGCCGATTCCGAAGATGATCATGGCAAACGTCACGTCAGTTCGCGAAGACGACGCGTCCACCATCGACAGAATCGCCATCCCTATGACCATCACGATCAGACCGACGACCCCGATCACCCGATACTTGCCCACCCGCGACATCAGCTGCCCGGCGATAGCGGCGGCGAGCGCCATCGCTATCATCATCGGCATCGTCACCAACCCGCTGTTGGTCGCCGACGCACCCAGCACGCCCTGGACGAACAACGGGATGTAGAACAGGCTCCCCATCATCGCGAAACCGGTGAGCAAAGCCACGATCCCCGACACAGTGAACACACGGTTCTTCAGCAGGTGGATCGGCAGCAGCGGCTCTTCAGTGCGCAACTCCGTGTAAACGAGCAGGGCAAGCGCCACGACAGACCACGCCAGGAGGCCGATGACCTCTGGCGACACCCAGTCGAAACGATTACCGGCCCAGGAGAACGCCAGGAGCATCGGCACCGTCGTCGCGCAGAGCAGCACGATGCCGCGGTAGTCCATTTTGGGCGTCGTCGCCGGCCGCAGGCGCGGCATCCCGAAGGCCAGCAGCGCCAGCGCCAGGCCGCCCATCGGCAGGTTGATGTAGAAGACCCAGCGCCAGTCCGCGTGGTCCGTCAGCGTGCCGCCGATCAGCGGCCCCAGAACGCTCGCCGCCGCGAAGACGCCCGCCATCAGGCCCATCCAGCGACCACGCTCCGCCGGGGGAAACACGTCGCCGACGATCGTGAAGGCGATCGCCATGATCATCCCGGCGCCGAACCCCTGGATGACCCGGAACGCGATCAACTGCTCGATGCTCTGTGACGAGCCGGCCAGCGCCGACCCCAGCAACAGCAGGACGATGCCCAGCATGAAGAACGGCTTTCGGCCGTACATGTCCGACAGCCGCCCGACGATCGGCACCGTCGTCGTCGACGCCAGCAGGAAGCCGGTGCCAACCCACGAGAACAGCCCGAAGCCACCAAGGTCCGCCACGATCTTCGGGATCGACGTGGCCACCACCGTCTGGTCCATAGCCGCCGTGAACAGGCCCAGCAGCGTGCCGGCGATGACCAGCACCTTCGTCCGCGTATCCAGCTCGGCGATCGGCCGCATGCCGCCAGCGGCCGGGGCAGAGGCGTCCACTAGCCCCGCTCCTCGCTCGCCACGGACTCCACCGCCTCGTTCAAGTCGCGGAGCGCCTCGACGATACGCTTCACCTGCTCGTCATCGAGCCGCTCGAAGACGCGGGTCAGTCGCTCTTGGCCCATGCTCCGCAGCTCGCGGAATACGTCGGCGCCCTTCTTCGTCAGGCGATGACGCACGAGCCGCCGGTCACTCTCATCCACATCGCGCGCCACGAGCTTGTTCCGCACGAGCCGGTCGACTATGCGGGTGACGGTTGAAGGACGCACGTTCAAGCGCTCCGCCAGCTCGCCGGCGGCCAGGCCGTCCTCCATCTGCAACGTGTACAGCACGCGCACCTGCGTCATCGTCAGGCCCAGGCCGGCCCACTGCTCCATCCGCGCCGGGTCTGCCCGCACGAGCAGCTGGCCCAGCAACTGGTAGGCCCGCGTCCTCAGCTCTGACTCAATTACTTGCATAGTCGTAAATCTTTCGCATAACGACAACTAGCCTAGCACAACCGGGGCCCCCGACATGTGACCGAAGACACGAAACGCGCCGCGCCTGCCATCCGTTTATCCGTTCAAGGAATCCGCCGACAGCCCCTGCCGACCACCATCAGCGCCCCGGTGATACGATCACCACGTGCCCACAGAGTTCGAGCCCGTAACAGAGAATGCTGCCCTGAAAGCAGCCATCGCCAGCGCCATCGACGACGCCGGCGGCGCCCTGCCCTTCCGCGACTTCATGCAGCTCGCCCTCTACCATCCGACGCTC
>JADFOF010000294.1 GCA_022563015.1 Planctomycetota bacterium | reverse complement strand
AGGCCCGGACGCGACCACCGGCTCGACCAACGGCACCTCGTTCGCCGCACCCCCGCCGGAGATCATCGCCACCGCCAGACCCGCTGCCACCACGGCGCACCCACGCCCCGCCCATGTCCCGACCATCGCCTCGCGCCGACTCAATCTTGATTGGCCCACCATCACAGAGTCTCCCATCCCAATGCCCCGCTGTGCATTTCGGCTCGCGATCCTAGTCCACGTCCAGAACTTCCCATGTCAGGAACGGTCCCGTCGGTTTGAACGACGCTTGCGCTCCTCCGCGGCCGCCCCGGCGCGTCTCCACCTCGATCAGCCCCGCGTACCGCGCCACGACTCGGCCCCGAGGCCCTTGGACCACGCGCGTCTCCACCAGCCAGAGACTTGGCGAATCCGTCAGCATCGCGGCGATGCCGGCCCGCCCCTCGACGGGCGACCCGGGCGAATCGAGCAACTTGAACACCTCCTGATAGGTTATCGGACCTCGCTCCCGCCGCGCCACAACCTCCCCGACGATCCGGTCCGCAGTCCTGCCGCTCACACCGCCCGACACCAGGATCGCCCGCAGCACGGGCCCGGGCACAGCGGCGACGCTCAGCTTCACCGGCCCGGCCGATCGCGTGTACCCCTCCATCTCGCCCGCCCCGACCGTCGCTGCCAGCTCCACGAGCGCAGCCTCGATCGTCTGCCGCTCTCGGGCCGACGCCCCGTCAAGCCTCGTCAGCAGCCTCCCCTGCCCGTCGCGCAGAAACACCTCCATCCGACGCCCGCCCTCGAAGTCAACCACCAGCGCCAGCCCGTCCGGCCCGATCACCTCGGCCAGCGGCCCGTCGTGCATCGACTCCAGCCACGCGCCCACAACCTCCTGCACACCCCGCTGCATGTGGTGCTCGACGTACCGCTGCGTGTGTCGGTGCACCGACCGATTCTGCGACCCGTACCGCGTCAGCATCGCCGACACCGCGATCGTCCCCACCATCGCCACCAGCAGCACCATCGGCAGCGCAAACCCACGCGCCCTCACCGATTGTCGGCCCGCTCCGGTCATCGGTCGCTCCCCCGTGGCCCTATCGGCATGAACCCAGACGGCGGCGGTGTGAGCCTTGTCGGCGGCACATCGCCCGGCGCCACGACCCCTTCGATGGATCCGCCCACTGCGCCCCCGTCCGGCTCGTCCGGTGTCGCCGCAACCCCCGATTGCTCCGGCTCAAACTCCGGGCCATCGCTCCACGCGATCTCGAACATCCAGTTCGCCATCATCCCCGACGCCAGCTCGAGTTCCAGCTCGACGTACGCCGGCAGGTCCAGCACCGTGGTCGCCGTGTGCGAGAGCAGCCGCTCGTTCTCGAAAAACACCTGCCATCGGCACCACAGGACGCCCTCAGCCAGCACGACCTCGTACGCCGGCGGCGCGGGCGTGAAGTACACCGCCTCTTCCGTCGGCCTGACGGCGATCATCGGCTGCCACAGCAGGCGCCATATCGGCCGACCCGTGCTCGTCCGCCCACGAGGCTGCAGCACGAACGCGCCGCGCATCGCGACCGGTTCGGCCAGCGAGAATGCGTCAGGATCCAGCCCCAGCGCTTCGAGCCTGAGCCCGCCCAGCCGCCGACCCGTCGGGCTCTCGATCGGCCACCGTCTCACCACCATCTCAAACCGCTGCGGCTGGTCCCGTTCGTCGCCCACCACCAGCACCCGCGCCGACTCCCACCCCGGCGGCCGCATCCGTGCCAGACCGCGCTCGGCCGACAGCACCAGCCGGGGTTCGGATGCCTCCTCCCTGGCGGCGACGATCGAGCTCACCACGATCTCACGCAGCGCACGCTGCACGGCGAGATATGTTCTCTCCATGTCCATCGTGTCGTCGTACCGCACCGCGAACTGTGTATCAGCACGGCTCAGCGCCGCGAACACCGAAACGCACGACGCCACCACGAGCGATCCGATCACCGTCGCCGACATTATCTCGATCAGTGTGAAGCCGCCCATTGCTCTCCGGCGATGGTTCATAGCCCACCCCCCTGGCCGAACAGCTCGCGCACCCGGTCCGGGTCGGCGATCATCTTGCGAAACGAGTCCGGATTCCGCGGTGATTGCGGGTCCATCAACCGCGTCAGTGTGAACTCGGGCCTGCGCACGCTGCGCCCGGTCGTCCTCGGGCCCGAATCGCTCAGCCACACGTGCACGGTCACGCTTCGCGGCCCGGCCCGGCTCGATCCCTCGGTACGCTCCGCCCGACTCGCGATCGCTTCTTGCGAGAGACCGTCCGGCTCGCGCAGCACCACGCGTTCCACTTTGAGACTCCACCTGTAGTCAAACCGCCCGTACGCGATCGTCTCCGACTGGCGCGGCAGGTGCGTGCGATCGTCGAGATACTGGAGGATGATCCGGTTGGCCACCTCGGCCGCCCCGAGCAGCTGCTGCTGGCGGCGCTGCCCGACCCACATCTGGCCGACCGCCGAGAAGATCATCGCCGACGCGATCCCGAGCAGGATCGACGCCATCGCCGCCTCGAGCAGCGTCATCCCCCGCCGGATCCGCGCCCGCCGTCTCGCGCGCTCGAGTTGTCCGCTCTCGCCGCCCATCACTTCAGTTCTGCGTCTTCACGTTCATCGTCCACACGTCGATGTCGTCGGCCGTGTTGGGCTTACCGTCCTTGCCGTTGCTGATCAGCAGGAAAGGGCGCTCGCCCTCCGGCGTCGCCTTGTAGTAGAATTCCCGGTCCCAGGCGTCCAGGATCGGCACACTCTCATCGACGTCCAGCTCGCTCAGCGTGGCCGGGTAAGACGTGTGCTCGTGGTAGTACGCCTGCAGTTCGTTCTTGAGCGTCTTCATGCTCGACTTGGTCGCCGTCACCCTGGCCTTGAAGAGCTTGGGCCCTATAGCAATCACGACCACACCGCCCAGGATGCCCATGATCAGCACCACCGCCGTCAGCTCGATCAGCGAGAATCCCGCCGAGCCGCGTCCGGTTCCTGTTCTGCCCGTCATCGTTGTTCTCCTTCAATCAGACACTACCCGCGATCGGCCGGGCGGTTGCACCCTCACCCGACCGATGATGCCGCCGTCAGTATCGGCACCATGATCGCGATCACCAGCGACCCGATCATGACCGAGATCAGCACGATCAGTATCGGCTCCAGCGCCGCCAGCAGCCTGGCCGATCGGCGCTCGACCTCGTCTGCGCTGTCCGTCGCCAGCACCTCGAACGTCGCTTCGAGGTCCCCCGCTCGCTCCGCCGCCACCAGCAGCCGCCGCGTCGTGACCGGCAGCTCCGTCGCCGCCTCGATCAGCATCGGCATCGCCGCCCCCTCCACCAGCCGGCGCTGCATGGTCTCCAGCTGCGCACGCAGCTTCGGGTGCAGCACAGCCTGGTTTCCCGTCGCCAGCGCCTCGGCCAGCGGCACGCCGCTGCGCGTCATCGACGCCATCACCGAGAAAAACCGCGTCGTCTCCTGCGCCCGGATCAGGTCGCGCACCACCGGCATACGACGCGAAGCCGTGCGCCCCAACCGCCACAGCCCCGCCCGAAACACCACCGCCAGCAGCACCGCCGACACCAGTGAGCCCACAACCAGCATCCAGTGCGCGTTCATGGCCTCGCCCGCCGCGAACACCA
>JADFOF010000293.1 GCA_022563015.1 Planctomycetota bacterium | reverse complement strand
GAAGAGGAAAGAAGGGGGCGCAACAGAGCCCCCTGCGCAACCAGGGGGTCTTCTTCGGACCGGGGAAACAGGCAACGATTACGCGGACGGGCGATCATTCGTCGACGCCGGCGGGGCGCTGGCCATCGCTACCAACTACAACCCCGGCAGTGCGCCGTGCGGATCGATGCCGATGACGATTGCGCTTGCGGTGCGGACGCTCGGCCTGACGTCGGCCGAGGCGATTGCCGCGGCGACCGTGAACAGCGCGTCCCTGCTCGGGCTGTCGAACCGTGGGACGATCGTCCCGGGCGCAGTCGCGGACCTCGTCCTGCTCGCGCACACGGACGAGCGCATGCTCGGCTACGAGTTTGGCGGCGACCCGGTCGATCACGTCATCGTGGGCGGAGTGGTTGTACGGTAAGAGGATCCCCTGCTCGCGCTCGGCGCTGTTGAGGAACCAAGAGGACCCCCTGCTCGCGCAGGGGCCTCTGTTCGCGCGCTCTCCCCTCTTCACCAGTGCCTAATGCCCAGTGCCCGGTGCCTTCCCCTCCACCGTCAGGCGAATCGGATGGCCGAACCAGGCGTTGGTCGCGCTGCTCTTGTCGTAGCGGTCCCGCAAGACATCCACGACATCGGCCATCGAGCTGTCCGCCGAGACCCAGCCGTTGTTGAGATCCGGGAAGTCCACCGCACAATGATCGCACTTTTTGCCGTCGTAAAAGCGGATCGGGCACCAGAACGACTCGACGTTGCGCAGCATGTCCGAGCCGAGCGACCAGACCCCCGTCATCCAGTCGCAGTACAGACACCAGATCAGATCGTGCCCGACCAGCCCCGAAAACTTGTGCCTCGAAACGTTGATCCACTCGGCCTGCTTGTAGCGCGGGAATCGAACGAGCACAATCAGCAGCGGATAGACGACAAGCTCGGCCAGACGCACCAGCCAGAACAGAGGCACCGCCAGCGCCGTGGACCAGACCGCCGCGTGATTGCGAAATCGGCCAACAACCCGATTGCTCTCCTTGACGATGCGAGGCCCGCGCATGGCCTTGCGATGGATCAGCTCGTGCAGCCGGGTCCAGACGACGACCGAGACGATCTGCCCCACGATCCCGCCAAACAAGCCGAGCCAACCGCCCACGATCGCCCCGACCACCGGCGGCACGATGGTGAAATAGGTGATGAGCAGGTCGAGCAACGGTGCCCGGCAGAGCGCGTCGCCGACGAAACGCCCGCCGGAACCCAGTCTGGGCACCACGCTCAGCAGCCCGGCCATGAAGAGCAACCCAGCCAGCGTCAACCCGGCGACGAGCAGGAATGTGTCCATGGCGACAGGTTAGCAGCCGACGACCGAGGACGGCTGTGCCGGAGGTGCGTGGTCGGCCCCAGAGATTCCTACGGACACCCGGCCATGAACGCTTTCTGGAAGCACAGGAAATCTGACAGGTCGCACACGCCCGGCCCCGTGCTCGTGTCGCAGTCGCAGGCGAAGGGGTCGCCAATGACAAAGCTGTTCTGGAAGCAGAGGAAGTCGAAGATGTCGAGCACGCCGTTTCCCGTGGACCGATCGCAGTCGGGGTAGCAGGAGTCGATTTCGTAGCGGGCCAGGAAAACGTCGTAGTCGCCCGCGTTGGGCCCACCAAGGCTGCCGGTTGTGTAGCCCGCGACCATCACGCCCCCCGCCCCGTCGGGCGCGAGGGCTCTGGCCTGGTCCCATGCGCTCGTGCCGAACTGGCGGACCCAGAGGCGATCGCCCTTGCTGTTGAAGCGGGCCAGAAAGCCGTCGCTGGAACCCACGTTCGGCCCGCCCAGACTGCCGGATGTCCGTCCCGTGATTATCACGCCCCCCGCGCCGTCGGGCGCAAGAGCGTCGGCCCGATCGTAGACGCTCGTGCCGAACTGGCGGATCCAGAGCCGGTTGCCCGCGCTGTCGTAGCGAGCCAGGAAAGCGTCGCCGGAGCCCGCGCTGAGCCCACCCAGGCTGCCGCCGGTCCATCCCGCGACCATTACGCCCCCCGCGCCGTCGGGTGCCAGGGCGTTGGCCTCTTCGCAGTCGCTGGTTCCGAATTGGCGGATCCAGATTCGCTTGCCCGCGCCGTCGTACCGGGCCAGGAAAACGTCTGTGCAGCGCTGGCTCGGGTCGCCCAGGATCCCCCGCGTCGAGCCCGCCACAAATACACCTCCCGAGCCGTCGGGCGCAACCGCGATGGCGAAGTCTTCCCGACTCGTGCCGAACTGACTGATCCAGAGTCGGTTGCCCTCGCCGTCGTACCGTGCCACGAAAGCGTCCCAGTCCCCCGCGTTCGGCCCGCCCAGGCTGCCTCGGGTGTAACCTGCCACGAAAACGCCCCCCGCGCCGGCGGGGGCCAGAGCGGTGGCCTTTTCGTTGCCGCTCGTGCCGAACTGGCGGATCCAGAGCCGATTTCCCTCGCCGTCATAGCGGGCCAGCAAAACATCTCTGCCGCCCGCGTTCGGCCCGGCCAAGCTGCCTTCCGTATACCCTGCGAGGATCACGCCCCCTGCGCCATCGGGTGCCAGAGCCCGGGCCAACTCATCAACACCCGTCCCAAACTGGCGGATCCAGATGCGGTCGCCCGTGCTGTCGTAGCGGGCCAGGAAGGCATCTAAGCCACCCGCGTTCCGTCCGCCCAAGCTGCCCTCAGTGTATCCCGCGACTATTACGCCTCTCGTCCCGTCGTGCATCAGGGCTCTGGCTTGGTCCCGCTCGCTCGTGCCGAACTGGCGGATCCAGAGCTGGTGCTGGGCCAGCGCGGGGCGTGCGGTCAGCAGGGCCAGAGTCAGCGTCATCAACGCTTGCGCAAACCGCATCGAGCAGATGGTCTTGTTGTTCATGGCTCTTGCTCCATAGTCATGGAAACTTCGGCATCGGGTGGCTCGTGCCTGGTCTGCGCCGTCGCCGCCGAGGCGCAGCAGCGTCAGAATCGTGTCTTCACACCTGTAAGATGCCACCGACGCCTGAGGATTTCACATCAAGGGATAAAATGGGCAAGAAAGGGGCGTCGTCCACCCCCTGACGCCCGCTGCATCCTCTCCCCCTGGGAGAGGAAATGCTCGCCCGCAGGGCGGGCGAGATGAGGGTCCATTGTGCGATTGCTGCACGACCGAGCGGCGGCCGATGACGAGAGTCGGACCCTCACCCCGGCCCTCTCCCAGGGGGAGAGGGAGCCAGAAGTCCGTGGCCTCTCCCCTCTGATGCCCAGTGCCTGATGCCTCCACCTTTCCCATTGCCCATTGCCGATTGCCCATTCCTATTGCCCATTGCCTCATCCCCAGTGCCCTTCCCTCCGTCTTTTCCCTGAATCGAGCAGCGCTACCATGCCCACCCATGGCCCGAAGCCGCACGATTGACACGCTCTCGCCCGGCGATATCGAGCTCGCGTATGACGCTGCCCAGCGGGTGGTCGAGACTCATCGCCGCCTGTCGAGGTTTCTCGAACCGGGTCAGACGCTGGCGCACATCGACGCGTTCGTGGCCCGCACGCTCGAGGATTTGCGGTGCCGGTCGTGTTTCCGCGGGTACAGAACGTCCAAGTCGCCCCCGTTTCCCAGCCACGCCTGCCTGTCGCTCAACGACTGCGTGGTCCACGGGACGGCGGGGTATCACACCGAACCCTTGGGAGCCGGCGAC
>JADFOF010000292.1 GCA_022563015.1 Planctomycetota bacterium | reverse complement strand
TAGGCAATCGGCAATGGGGGGGAGACGGGCAATCGGCAATGGGCAATCGGCAATGGGGGGGGAGGGGGGAGAGGCGGGTGCGAAGGGGGAGGGTAAACGCGCGCTCGGGCCTATTGCCAATTGCCCATTGCCTATTGCCCCCTGCTCCTGCTTCGTCTCCGGCTTCAAGACCAACCCTGTGGACGCGGCGCTCCTGAACAGCCACATGATGCGGGCGATGGATTACAACGATATCTACTGGAAGGCCGACCCGTGCCACCCGAGCGACCTGATCTGCGGGCCGCTCGCGCTGTGTGAGAGGCTTGGGCTTGGCGGCAAGGACCTGATCCTCGCGACGATCATCGCGTACGAGGTCGAGATGCGTCTGTGCGAGGCGGGCAGGCCGGGCGTGCGCGAGTACGGATGGCACCACGCGACGCTGACCGCGTTCGCGGCACCCATTGCCGCCGGGCGCGTGCTCGGGCTGACGCCTGAACAGATGGTCAACGCGATCGGCATCTGCGCCAGCCGCACGTGCTGCCTGGGCGCGGTCACAGCCGGCAAACTGACCAACATGAAGAACACGGTCGATCCGTGGGCGACGCGGATGGGTGTCGAATCTGCGCTGCTCGCCAAGCGCGGCTTCTCCGGGCCCGAGCACATCTTCGACGGCAAGGAAGGGTTGTTCCACGTGTTCGGCCACAGCGTGCACGAGGGCGAGCCGTGCACGTTTGACACCGAGACGATCATCGGCAACCTGCCGACGTGCGGCGAGTGCCGGTACAAGATCCTCGACTGCGGCATGAAGAGCTTTCCGATCGAGGCCCTGAGCCACGCCCCGCTCACCGCCATGCTCAAGTGCGTCCAGGAGCACGGGATCAAGGTCGCCGACGTCGCGGAGATCAGGGTCGAGGTCATCGCACGGGCGGCGGACATCCTGGGCGATCCGCACAAGTACCGCCCCAGCGGCAAGGAGACAGCGGACCACTCGCTGCCGTACTCGCTCGCGGTGGGGCTGGTCGATGGCATGGTGACGCCGTTGCAGTTCGAGCAGGCGCGGATCGACGACAAGAGTCTGGAGCCGGTGATGGACATGGTGAAGGTCGTGGCGAACGAGGAGTTCGAGGCCCTGTTCCCGGAGTATCAGCCGAGCCGGGTGACGCTCACACTCAAGGATGGGTCGAGCCACACCAAGCGCGTCGATGTGCCCAGGGGCGACCCGCGCGATCCCATGACCGAGCAAGAGATCGCCGCGAAGTTCAACGCACTGGGCCGCGATGTGGTGGGCGAGTCTCGCTGCGGCGAGATCCGCGAATGCGTGATGAACCTCGAGCATGAGCCGAACGTCGGGCGGCTGATGCGCCTGATGACCGCGTGAGGCCCTTGCGATGAACCGGGCGGCGTGGTATGGGTACGATACTCATTGGCGGGGCCCAACCGGGAGGAGTTGCGCATGAGTGAATTCACGACAAAGGCACAGCCGGTGCAGGGTGTCCCCGGTGTCGAGCCGCTGGCCCGGGCGGGACGGATGCTGTTTGGCGGCCAACCCGACGCCGCGGCCATCGAGCGCCTGGCCGAACAAGAGGGCGTGGGCATGCTGATCAACCTGCGCCAGCCTCAAGAGATGGAGAAGCTCGGGTTCGACGAGGCGACGGCGTGCGAATCGTGCGGCGTGACTTACGTGAGCGTGCCCGTCGCCATGCCCTTCTCGAAGGCGGAGGTCGGGCAGTTCGCCAAAGCCGTCGAAAGCACCGAAGCAAACGTGCTGGTGCACTGCGCCACCTCCAACCGCGTGGGTGCGATCTGGGCGGCGTACCTGGCGACCCACAAGGACGTGCCCGTGGACGAGGCGATCGAGATCGGACGCTCCGCGGGCATGACCAAGCGCCCGCTGGAAAACCTCGTCAGGCAGATCGCCGCGCCTTGACCCGGAGAAGCGACGTGCACAACCCGCTCGTCGAGCCGATCGTGTCGCAATGGCGTGAGCTGCGCCGGGTTGCGCAAGAGCACGTGGCTGATCTGTCGGATGAGCAGATGGTCGGGCAACCAGTCGCGGGCATTGCGATGAACCACCCGGCGTGGGTGTTGAGCCATCTGTCTGCGTACGCACCGGTTCTGGCGGGGATCCTGCGTGGCGTGCCGGTCGAGGATCCGATCTCGCACAAGTATGGTCGTGGCAGCCAACCGCTGCGCGACGCGTCTGAGTATCTTCCCAAGAACGAGTTGATCTCGAGTTTCGCAGCGGCATACGACGACGCGGCGATCGCATTTGCAGAGGCAACATCAGAACGTTTGTCGCAGCCGACACCCATCGAGCGGTGGCTGCCTCGATTTCCCACGATCGCGTACTTGCCCGGGCAATTTCTTGTGAAGCACAACGCGTACCACCTCGGGCAGTTGAGCGCGTGGCGTCGCGCGTCGGGTCTGCCGCCGATCTGAATCGAGGCTGGCGCGTTCGCCTACAGTCCGGCGTGACGCTGAGCGCGACGGAACAACAGCTGTGCGGGATCATCGACGCAAGGGCCGACGCGCTGCTGGACGACCTGAAGCGGCATGTGGGAATCGCCACCGGTCCCGGCGGCGAAGCGGGGCTCGCCGAAGCGCGAGAGATTCTCACCGGGCGCTTGCAGGCGCTGGGTGCGCGGGTTGACCTGGTGCCTGGCGATCCGAAGCCCGACTGGCTGCTCGGCGGCGATCGCGCGGGCGCTGTCCCGCCCGCGGCGGTATGCACCAGACCCACGTCGAACAGCACGCCACCGACTGTGCTCATCGCCGGCCACCTCGACACGGTTCACGACACGGCGTCCGGTTTTCGCAAACTGAACATCGCGCCCGATGGCAAGTCCGCGACCGGACCGGGCTGCGTGGACATGAAGGGCGGGCTGGCCATCGCGATGGCGGCGCTGGAGTCGCTGCAAGAGGCCGGGCTCGACGCCGCGTGGACGTTCATACTCACGAGCGATGAGGAGACCGGTTCGTTTCACTCGGCGCGGGCGCTTCGTGAGCAGGCGTTGCAGCACGAGTTCGGCCTGGTCCTGGAGCCGGCCCTGGCGGGCGGAGAACTCGCGATCGAACGCATGGGCAGCGGGCAGTTCATGATCGAGGCCCGTGGAAAGGCGGCGCACGTTGGACGCGCGTTCACCGAGGGCGTGTCGGCGGTGACGGCGCTGGCCAAAGCGCTGGTTGCGGTCGGCGAAATGCCCGAGCCCGATCGAGGCCGAATACTCAGCGTCGGACCGTTGACCGGCGGGAGTGCGACCAACGCCGTGCCCGATCTGGCCCGCGCGTGGGGAAACTGCCGCTTCACGACCAGGCAGGACGCCGAGCACATCGCGCGCTTGCTCGATGAACTCCAGACACCCGAAGACCAGTTGCCCACTGTGCGAGTGCGCCACGTGTTCAACCGCCCGGCCAAGCCGCTGATCGATGACACGAGAGCCCTGGCGCTGCGGGCGCGGGCGGCGGCCGAGGACATGGGGCAGAAGCTCCCCTTCGCCTCGACGGGCGGCGTGTGCGACGGCAACATTCTCCAGGACGCCGGGCTGGCGACGATTGACACGCTCGGGGTTCGCGGCGGCGGGCTTCACACTTCGAGCGAGTGGATCGAACTGCCCAGCCTGGTCGAGCGGTGCAAGCTGCTGGCGGTGCTGAACCATCGGCTGA
>JADFOF010000291.1 GCA_022563015.1 Planctomycetota bacterium | reverse complement strand
AGTAGATCACGCGCGGCATGTTGGTGCTCTTTGTGGGCCCGGCCTTTCCGCCCGGCATGGTGCGCTCGGTCAGACGGCCCTGGTTGGCCACGATGCCGCACGGCATGTCCCCGATCTTCGCATAACCGCACACGAGCGACCGGCCATACTCGGCTTTGTATTCGTCGAAACCGGGAACGAGCGATTCATGCCCGTCGGCATTCGGTTCAATCTTCGAATCGATGATGCACGCGATGATGTCCTTGACGTCGTATTGCTTCCCCGGCTTGTCGGTAAAGATCTCATAGATTTCTTCGGGAGACCGATACGGGCCCATCCCGACTGAACACAATTCAGTGAGCGGGTTTGCGTCAGGATCGTTGTCCACAAGTTTCTCGGCTCGGTCGAAAAACCGGCGCAACTTCGCTTTCTGATCCTTTGTCATCAGGTTCGCCAGATCATCTTTGTATTTCTCCGCAATCGATCGAATCCGACGAATCGCCGACTCATCATCCGGCTCTTTGAAGTCAATCGTGCCCGAGATCGCCGCGTGCATGGAAGCTCCGCCCAGTTCCTCGTCCGTCACCTCCTGGCCGATCGCCGCCTTGACCAGGGCCTGACCGGCGAGGTACAGCCCGCTGCCCTCGGTCATGATGAGCGTGTCGCACAGCACCGGCAGGTACCCGCCGCCGGCGACGCAGTAGCCCATGATGGCTGCGATCTGAGGGATGCCCTCGGCGGACATGACGGCGTTGAGATAAAAGACGCGGCCGAAGTCGTCCGTGTCCGGGAAGACGTCCTCCTGCAGGGGCAGGAACACGCCGGCGGAATCGACGAGATAGATCAGCGGCAAGCGGGCCATGCGCGCGATGCTCTGGGCGCGAATGATCTTCTTGCACGTCATGGGAAAGAACGCGCCGGCCTTCACGGTGGCGTCGTTGGCGATGATCATTGACGGGCGTCCCTGCACGCGCCCGATACCCGTGACGACCCCGGCCGCGGGCGCGCCGCCGTACGTGGCGTACATGCCGTGGGCCGACCACAGGGCCAGCTCAGTGAAGCCCGGGATCGTATCGCGGTGAGCATCGACCGCCTGGGCCGGCTTACGTACGCGATCGGGATCGACTGGGTCAACCAGGAGCGCCACACGCTCGCGGGCGGTCAGCCGACCCTTGGCGTGCTGGCGCTCGATCGCCTCGGCCCCGCCCCCGGCTCGAATCGAAGACTCGGCGGCGACTAATTCGCCCGTCAGGGCCCGAAGCGGTGAAGGAGGGTCGCTCATGCGAAGAGTGTAGGGAAACACGGCGGTCTGCGATCGGACATAAGTGAGCCCATGAGCGATCGGGTGCAGGTGCCGTTTCGCTGCTGGGGCCGGCGAAGACCGGAAATCGCTGGAGCACTCTCGACGGGTGCGCGACGAGATCACGGATCTGGTGGCGGGGTGGCCCGGATCGATCGCGTGCAACACCCGCACCGGTGTCATAGACTGAGGTCATGAGCGACGACACACTGGTCCGGATCGAGGCGGTCGATGGCACGCTCGTGGCCGAGATGCTGACGCGCGAGCTGACGGATCTTGAGTCCGGCGCGGTGTTCGAAGATATCGTCAGGGCGGCACATGATCTCGGATGGAGGGTCGTCATCGACTGCACGAGATTCGAGACGCTGTCGTCGTCGGGGATCGGGATGTTTGTCAAGCTCCAGAGACTGTGCGCGAAGAACACGGGCTCGGTCGCGATGTGCGGCCTGAGCAACGACTTGCTGAGTCTGCTTCGGCTGACGCGGATGGACGGCCTGTTCACCATCGCCCAGACCAGAGAAGAGGCGATTCGCTTGCTCAAGTAGTCCCGCTCTGCTGGTCTTGAGACGGCAGGCGCGGCGCCGGCGCCTGTGAATGAGCATTGGCGGCGAAAACAGAACAGACCCCCGGACGTTCGCGCGAGGGTCTGTTGGAAGTCCATCGCAACCTGCCGAGCCTATTGACTGCGTTTGTATGTGATCTCAAAGACCTTGAACTCGACGCCTCCGACCTCCCAGGCCTCGAACACGTGGGTATCGTCGTCGATGATTCGTATGACATACCGGACGGGCTTGCCGATCTCGTTCATGGACGGCTCATCCATTGAGCCGTAGGTCTCGAGGGTTGAACCGTCCTGCGTGACGCGCCCACGGGAGGTGTACCAGCGCGTGGACGTGCTGTCGATCCAGAACATGTTGTACATGTTGCGGAAGTTGTCGTAGCCGGTCAGGCCGTAGCCCTTGACCGACATGCCCATGAACTCGCCCTCGGACTCGAGCGCGAGGAATCGCCCGTCGAGCATAAGCGTGTACCGCGCGTGACCCTTGGACTCCATCGGCGGCGAGCCGGGTATCGTCATGCGCGTGGTCGTCTCCCACTCGCCGACGAACCGCTCGAACCACTTGTGCTTCTCGCCGGGCTGGTTGAGTTTCACCCAGTCCTGCAGCATGGCTTGCGTGTCCATCTCGGCGGCGTCCGGCTGTCCGGAGGGGGCCGGCGCGAGGGCCGATGAGCCCGCGATGGCGATGCCGGCAGCGACGACCAGACCAACGAACGTGTGCGTGACGAGGGGCGTGGAAATGGTCATCTGAATCTCTCCTTTGCGTGTTGAACGAGTGACAGGGGAACGACCGGCACCGGATCCCCGGTGGCAAGGCTGTCAATGGCCGTGAGTCGCCTGGGCCGGCGTGTTTGGGGGGAAGCGTAGCACAGATTTCGGGTTATGGAAGGGAATTGTGGAAAAATAGACCGTTCGGGATCCAAACATTGACAGCCCGTTCGGGTGTTGGTATAGTCTCGCAAGCCGGGCCAGCGACCAGCGCCGCCCCCGGTTTCCGGGTTCGATCGACGTGGTCGGCCCGGATCAAGCGTTTGGCAACGGTGTCCGACGCGGGCCCCTTCGAGGTCGTGAGTGGCCCGGGCTCGTCCGTGCTCGGACACGGCTAAGAAAAGGAGTGGTCCACATGGCGATCGCAACCAGGACATCGCGTTACGCGAAGACAGCGGGCGGTGCGAGCAACCGTATGAGCATCGGTGCAGGCGTCGGTACGAGCAACAGCGCGGCCATGCCCGCGTCAGTCAACATCGAGGACAAGCAGAAGAACCAGGCGCTGACACGCACGATCCAGATGATCGAGAAGACCTTCGGCAAGGGCGCGATCATGCGCATGGACGAAGAGGCCTACATGGCCGTGCCCGGCATCAGCACCGGCGCCCTCTCGCTGGACCTGGCGCTGGGCGGCAAGGGCATCCCGCGCGGGCGGATCGTGGAGATTTTCGGCCCGGAATCCAGCGGCAAAACCACACTCGCCCTGAGCATCCTGGCACAGGCGCAGAAGGCGAACGGCGTCGCGGCGTTCATCGACGCTGAGCACTCACTCGACCCACTCTGGGCCAGGAAGATCGGTGTCGATATCGACAACCTGCTCGTCTCCCAGCCGGACACCGGCGAGCAGGCCCTGGAAATCTGCGAGCTGCTCGTGCGGTCCAACGCGGTGGACGTGATCGTGATCGACTCGGTGGCGGCGTTGATCCCGCGGGCCGAGCTCGAGGGCGAGATGGGCGACCACGTGGTGGGGATGCAGGCCAGACTGATGAGCAAGGCCATGCGCAAGCTCACCGGCGCCATCGCCCGCAGCAAGGGCACCGT
>JADFOF010000290.1 GCA_022563015.1 Planctomycetota bacterium | reverse complement strand
GGTGACGAGGAACATCGTTCGTGTGCCGCGCTTGATCCGAATCAGACGCAGCACCAGGGGCGAACGATCCGTGCGCCAACAGGCGGGCCACAGGTACACCGTGTCCTTCTCCTCACGCACCTCCAAGCCCAGCTCGCGCAGCAGGCTCACGTTCGCACCGACGCGCACCAGGAAGCTTCGCCCCGATTCATGCAGCCGCGACAGCAGATCAAAGCCCACATACAACGCATCGGCAATCACAAGCGCCTCGCCAGGCAGGTCATCGATCATCTCGCGCAGATGATTCTGTTCGCTCGAGCGCACCGGACCAACGCGCCAGTCCCACGCCAGTCCGGTGCCCGCGTGCCGGATCGTTGTCAGAAGCATCTGCGGGTGCGTCTTGTCTTTGCCGACTACGCCCAGAACCCGCTCGTTGGCAGCCGTGCGCGGAGCGTCGATCTTGGTGCCATCGACGGTCATCACAACCCATCCCCGCCGCGTCCACCATTGGCGGCCAGCCGTGTGGCGCACCGCGGTCCGCAGATAACGTTGGACACGCGGGAGCAATTGGTCGGCGCTCCGGCGCAGCGCCTTCATGAAGCCCTGGTAGGTCGTGCCCGTCTCGCGACCGGATCTCAGATCGACCACATCACGGGCCCAGAAAAACCGCTCGGTGATGGTCGGTGAACGCTCGAGCGCCATCAGCGCGAGCGTCATAATCAGCGTTCGATCGGTCCATCGCACGCGGCCGTCGCGTGATCGGCGATCAGTGGAAAAAGGGGGGCCATGATCTGGTCCATGGCTTCGAGCAAACGATTCGTGGAAGTTGAGCGCACAGCGGTCGGCCGCCGATACAGTAATCAGACATTGTGGCCTCCTTGCCTTTGTGTTGTTGGCCAACACCACAGACATCGGCCAGGAGGCCGCTTTTTCATTCATTCACCAAACAGTTCACCTCGCCGGGTGGCACCCGGCGACCTATCAGGCGGCGCTGCAGACCACGCCCGAGTTATCTGAGGACGACACCGTCGCCACATTCAATCTCGACGTCGGCTTCATCAAACTGTCGCTCATGCCTAGCGGCGTGTGGGGGTTCCATCTCTAACAACCGTTCCTCTTGCAAAGGCAATCGAATTCCCGATAGGGTGTCCAGGGCAAACCGGTGGGGCTGGAGTTTCTGTCGATGACCAAGCAACGCCGTTTCCCCGCCTTTTCCCCCTACGCCACCCGAGCGTCCTCTCGAGACGCCCTCCCCGCCTCCCTCGCCCCGATCACCGAAGACGACCGCATCGTCTCGCTCGACGTCCTGCGCGGCTTCGCCGTCCTCGGCATCCTGGTCCTCAACATCCAGTCCTTCGCCATGGTCGGCAGCGCGTACATCAACCCAAACGCCTACGGCAGCCTCGACGGTGCTAACGGATGGGTCTGGCACCTCACGCACGTTCTGGGCGACCAGAAGTTCATGTCAATCTTTTCGATGCTTTTCGGCGCGGGGATCGTGCTGATGACGACGCGGACGATGGCTGCGACGGGCAGGTCCGCCGAGCTGCACTACCGGCGCATGGGATGGCTCCTCCTCGTCGGGCTTCTCCACGCGCACCTGCTCTGGTACGGCGACATCCTGTTCACCTTCGCCCTCTGCGGCATGGTGCTGTATTTGCTGCGCAGACTCCCGCCAGTCTGGCTCTTTGTGCTCGCCTTCGTCTGTCTCCTTGTCGCGTCCGGAATCAGCGTGTTCTTCGGTTATTCGATGCCCTACTGGCCCGAAGAACAAGTCCAGACTCTCAACGACGAAACATGGTTTCCGCTGGCCGAGATTGTTCAGGCGGAACTCAACGCGTATCGAGGCGGTTGGTTTGAGCAGATGTACAAGCGTGTGCCGGCCGCGTTCTTTTTCGAGACGTTCCTGCTGGTGCTCGGCGGGTTCGGGCTTAAGGCGGCTGCCATGATGCTGACGGGCATGGGGCTCTTCAAACTTGGCGTCCTGAGCGCCGCCCGATCCGCAAAGACGTATGCGCTGATGGCGGTAATCGGCCTGGGCATCGGGTTCGCGATGGCCGAGTTCGGCGTCCGCCAGAACATCGCTCACGATTGGGAGATTGAATACTCCTTCTACTACGGCACGCAGTACAATTTCTGGGGGAGTGCCGTCGCTTCAATCGGATATGTCGGGGTGGTGATGCTGGTCGTCAAGTTGAACGTGCTTGGCGTGCTCACGCGCACGCTCAGCGCCGTCGGCCGCATGGCCCTGACCAACTACCTGATGCAAACGATCATCTGCACCACAATTTTCTACGGCCACGGCTTCGGCCAGTTCGGCCACCTCGAACGCATCGAACAGGTCGGCGTGGTCGCGGCCATCTGGGCAGCCCAGCTCATCTGGTCCCCACTCTGGCTCAAACATTACCGCATGGGCCCGTTCGAATGGGTCTGGCGCAGCCTGAGTTACTGGCGCATGCAGCCGCTGCGCCGCTGATCGCGACCAACATAGCTGGCCAGCACAACTGGACTGGCATAGCCGGTTCTATCTGAGTTTCTGCATGTTGGGGTGGTTTCTGGTGGGATAGCTCTGTGAGCTGTCTCTTCTGGCGGGCTCGCCCAGATCGAGTATATTGCGGCGTACGCTGCGATCCAGTACACTCGGTGTGTGCTACTGGTGGCTCGTCCACCAGTACCAGCCGCCGGCATTGCCGCCGGCACTGCCGGTTTTATGGGGGGATGGCGGCGGCTTGCGGAGGGCAGCGGGTTCGTGTAGACTTGGGCCGAGGGGCGTCTGCTTCTTCGAACCATGCCCGCGCCAAGCGCGTGGACATCCCACACGATTCAACTGAACAAGCCACCCGCCGGTAACTGGATCACCTGATCGCGAGGCGAGGCCTCGGCGATCGATCAGTGTTGCGAGTCCGAACCCGCGTCGGACTTGGTGAAGTCGAGACACGCCATCTGCCCCAGACTGCTCCGGCAATAGACGCGGCCGTGGCTCAGCACGGGGGTGGACCAGAACGTCCCGCCGCTCAGCACTTCCTGGCGTGACAATTCCACATACTCAGTCGGATTCGCCTTGGCGACGATGACCCGCCCCTTGCCGTCGAGAATGACGATCCGTCCGCCCGCAATACTCAACGCCCCAGTGCCGAGCCCTCGCTGACGCCACTTCTCGTTGCCGTCAAGATCGATGCACTTGAGGATGGATTCGTCAAACCCGTAGAGGTGGTCTTCCCACAGAATGCACCCCGACATCTTGTTGCGCATCGTATTGCTGGCCCACACCTCTTGGAGATTGCCGTCGGTCAGCCGGAGCATCGTGCATCCGTGGTTGTATCCGGCAGAAACAAAGATCCGGTCGCCGATCACGATGGGCGTCATCGGAGAGATCTTCAATCGGTTTCCCCATGAATAGAAGTCGATCTCGGATCCATCCGTCCCGTCGATAATCACGAGTCCGTCGCCGCACAACGAGGCGAGGTAGGTCCGCCCGTCGAGCTCGAACGGTGCGGGGGTCGAGTACGCGTGGCCCCGGTTCTCTTTCGTGACCCAGGCTTGCTCTCCCGTCTCGCGGTCGAACGCGACCATCTTTCCAAGGTTCATGATGACAAGATCGCCGACAATCAAGGGGGACGCCGAGAATCCCCACGTCGGGGGCGCTAGTCCCAGATCCTCTCGCAAGTC
>JADFOF010000289.1 GCA_022563015.1 Planctomycetota bacterium | reverse complement strand
ATCGGACAACCCACCTTCGGCCTGCGACTGCAACCGCCAGGCGATCCGCTTGATGAGAAACTCCTTGTTGCCCGAGCGCGTCGGTTCGCCAAACACCGCGGCGTACCGAGATCGCAGCTCTTTGGGCGTCATCCGCCCCAGGGCGGTGATCTGGCGAGAGATGTTGAGCGTCATGACGAACCTCCCGGTTGATGCCTCTCCGGGGCGTCAACCACACGGTCACCATGAACGCTCCGATCGGCGGGAACATCAAGGGGTTTGGGGGCAGTATCTGGAGGTTTCTCGCCACTTAGGGCCGCTTTGGGTGCCGTTGGGGGACAATTCGGGCTGAGGACCACCCTGCGGCGGAGCCGCAAGGCCGCCTGGGCGAGCAGGGCGGCCAGTTCCGCCCTTGGGGCGGCGAGGGCCAACTCGGACGGGCATGCCCCGGCCGGGGCTGGTTCCGACCCGCGGCGTGCTGGCGGTTCGTGTGACGGTTGTGACGGCCGTGACGGTTCTGCTCTATTTGTTTCTGTTGCCGCGAGAGGGGAATTGAGTCGCCCGCCGATGCCCCGTCGCCCCGAGGGCCTCATGGGAATGCCCGGGGACATCACAGCCGCACCGCCGACGCGTCGCCGTCCGTGTTGTGCGGCGCCTGAAAACCCTCTTCGGCCGGATGAGAAGAATGTGGGGCCGGCCCGTCACAACCGTCACCGCGGTCACTGCCTCCGATGATCTTCGACATCGACGATGACTCTGGATCGCCGCTCTCGGTTGCATCAGCGCCGGCTGCTCCGGTTGAGATGACGATCCGCCGACCGCTTCCGTCTCGCCCGAAGCCAATGTCGATCTGGTGCTCCCGGAGATTCGGGGCCAGTCGCCGCAGCTGTTTGCTGAGGCCACCCGGTGTGCCCGGCCAGTCCTCGCGACGCTTGGTGCGGTCATCGGCTCTCCGCTCCAGGTCGTCGAGCAACTCCGTCGCGGTGCCCTCCCACCCTTCCGGGAACGTCTGCAGCACGAGGAGCAGGGCGGGACCGATCGCTGAAGTCTCGATGGCCACGACGTGCGCCGCCGCTCGGTTGTCCAGGTAGGACTGCAGGAACGAGCCGGGCTCCCAGCCCAGCGCGGGTTCGGCCGCGGTCACCCATCGCCCGAAATCCGCCATTCGCGGCAGCGTTCTCAGGGCGACGGAGTCGAGATTGGCGAGCGCCGCCGAGATTGCGTCCAGAAGTGCACCGAGGAGGGCACCGTGGCATTCCTCGAAGCGAGCCCAGAACAGCTCTTCCGGGATCCGTTTGTTGTCGGAGATGCGCGGCAGCACGATGGACACCGAACGGTCGAGAAGGTCTGATCGCTCGACAACCGCGGAAATGCTGTTGAGAATGACCGGCCGCATGACGTCGAACAGCTTCTCGTCGTCGTCCGCATAGAGTTGGCGGGTGGCGAATCCGCCACCGGTCGCGAGCACGCAGAGACCGTCCGACTGCCAGGGTGAGAGGCTCGACACGTTGTCGATGGCGAACACCCACACATTGCTGGCGGCGATGAACAGATCTCGTGGGTTGCGAGGCAAGATTCGCGCGCGCAGCTTGTTCGGGTCGATGAGCTGCCGCAGGACCCGCGTCGTCGTCGTCTTCGCGCTTCCCTGCTCGCCGGTTACGTCCAGGACCGGGAACGGGTAGCCGGGGCGAAGGGCGGCGATCAACCAGGCCACGACCAGCTGCCAATCCGCCTCGCTCGCGACGTTGACGAACTGCCGCAATTCGCAGATCGAGCTGCCCGCGGTCGGTTGCGGCAACGCGAGCGTGCCTCGTCTACGAATGAACGGGACCGGCACCCGCGCTCCGGGCACGATCCGCCATCCGGCGCTCGTGACCTCGACGGCGGTCCCGGTCTCGTCGGCAAGGTCGAGCCAGATCGCCCCTGATCGCCGCGCCAGGCGCATATGCACATCATGCACGTTCCCTCCGCTTACCGCGCGAGCCATGATCGTGTTCACAGCGTCCTGCAGCGCTTGGCTCCCAGGGGCCTTCTCGTGACGTCGATAGAACAGATTGATCAGCCAGCGCCGGAATCCCATCGATCGGACGGCCCATGTCTTTCGGTTCTCGTCTTCAGTCAGCGTCGCGTACACTTCGGGGTCGGCGCCCGGAGTGCAGAAGAGGTAGGCGTCGTCTGTCAACTCGACGAGTTCCGTAGCCTGGGACTTTGAGGCGAATCCGCTGTCCCCGTCGTCGGCGAGCACGAGATCGGTGAAGGCCTCGGTGACGCGCTCGTGCATGAGCTGCTCGACGCGAGCGCGCTCTATCTCGCCGGGACGCGCCTGGCAGACGGCGTCGATGAATTCCTTGACTTTGGTGCCGTTGCGCGCCGCGCTCAGGTCGATCGCGGCCTGATGCAGCGACTCGTCCCCGTAGTAGCAGGCAAAGGCCGTCTTGCCGGTTCGTCCGAGCAGCCGATACTCGACCTCAAGCGTCGGCGCGTTCTTCTGGTCGCTCATGTCTTGGCCCTCTGCTGCATTCGTCGGCGTCGATCGGCCACGCGGTCGCGGCGCTTCTGTTGCACTTCCCGTGTTCGCTTATGCATGTCGGTCTCGTCCCGCACGAGGTGCACGGGTCCTGTAGAGCCGCCACCGCCTCTTGCGAACCAGGCCACGATGTCATCGATCTCCTGGACTAGCAGCGGCGGCGTGTTCCTCGAGTTCCACTCGTGGACCAGTGCGCGAACCTGTTCGGCGGAAAGCCGCTGGCGGGATCGCGTTGCCTCGAAGCCGGTCAGGTGCGCCGCCAGGGCCACCGCGGCGGTGTGTCGGCTCCCTTCGCCCGTCCCTGGCACCTTCGCCATGTATGCCCGCGCGGCGCAATGGAGTGATCCGCGGTCGGATCGAGCCCGCGATCCGCGTCGCACGGAACGGCCCGCTGCCCTCGGGGGACGCTCCAAGACCCACGACGGCGCGTCGGACATCGGCACGTCAGCCGGTGACCGCCCCGGAACCCAGTCGTACATCTCGCCCGTATCGGGATGAGTCGAGCCGACGAAGACGACCTGGCCGCCGCCGCCCTTGACTTCGCCGATGTGCCGGCCGTTCGGCAGGAGCAAGTCGGGGCAACCGGATTGCTCCGGCGCCCGGCAGTACAGATGCCACTTGCCGGAGCCGGTGCGCACCGTCGGCGTCACGATCTCAGCGAGCTCATCCGGCATCTCACACTGATCCACGTCGAGGACGAGTACACCGGATGCTCGTCCGCAGCGGAGCCCGATGTTGTGGCGCGCCCATTGGATTGCCTGCGACTCTGTCTCGCGCGGGCGTGCCTGCCACGAAAGAAGGTACGGACGCTTCCCCCGGAGCGGCGTGAACGACCAGCCTCGCCGATACCCTTCTTGCACTTGGCGCGTGCGATACGCTGCGCGACAGCTGCTCATGTTCTTCTCGCCGCGCTCGGGTTAGGCAGTGCGCGATTGGTCTCAGCTTTCATCCGCTCCCACTCATCGCGCCGCGGCCCGCCGGCCGCGAGCCATGCCTCGAGCTCGGCGCGGACCCAGCGGACCGAGCGACCGAGGCGGATGGGACGGGGCAGGCGACCTGAGGAATCCAACCCCCAGACGTGCCTCGGTGAGATGCTCAACAACTGGGCGACGGCATCCACCGAAATCGCCAGACATTTGCAGTCAGTGT
>JADFOF010000027.1 GCA_022563015.1 Planctomycetota bacterium | reverse complement strand
ACGGCGGGCGAAGCTCAGAGAGAACGACGAAGGTGGAATTGAAGTTGTGACGCACCCGAGGGGGTGGGCGCGATCCATGCTCCCTTCCGGTCGCGGCTCGTAACGCCGGGGCTATGCGATGCGGTGCGGACCAGGCTCGATGTTGAGCGACTGGATGAAGCTCCGCACGTGCGTGGCGGTCGCCGCTGCCTGATCGGGCGCCCAGACATCGTTGTGGCCGATGTTGGCCAGGCGCGCCAGGTGCCCGTGCTCGCCCGCCGCTGCCGCGATCGCCTCGCCGTCTTCGATCGGGCAGACCTCGTCGCGCTCGCCCTGGAGGACGAGCAGCGGGCAGGTCAGCCGGGCTGCCAACGCCGCGCGATCAAACCCCATCCCGCCCTGCCGGCGATTCCAGCCCGGCCCCACGCCGATCACGGTGCCGATGATCCAGAACGCGGGGACGAGCGAGAGCCTGTAGGGCATGCGCATGGCCCGGATCACGGCGCGTGCGGGCGTGATTGCGAGGCGGTAGGGCGCCTCGGCGATCACACCGGCGACCGGCGCCCCCCGTGCTGCCGCCGCGATCGACATCCCCGCGCCGAGCGACCATCCGAACAGCACCACGCGCCGCGGCTGGTCCAGGTGCGCCACCAGCGCGAGCAGATCGTCCACCTCGGACGTGCCCAGCCGACATATACCCGGCGCCTCGCCGTGGCCGGGCAGGTCCCACGCGATCACGCGCGACGCGACCGACGCCAGCGAATCCAATCGTCCCATGAGGCCCAGGCGAGAGTCCGCCCAGCCGTGCGAGCAGACGATCACCGGGCCGTTCGGCGCCTCGCCGGCGATATCCCACACGGGAAACACACGCCCACCGCTCTGGAAGGTCCAGGACTCGAATGCCCGGGGCGTGTCCAGCTCGCTCGGATCGCCCGGTCGGCCGCGCGCCACCGCCCACGCGTAGGTGCGGCGCGGCGGTCGAAGGAGCGATCGCACCGTCAGCCAGATCACCGCGGCATGGAACAGCACGAACCCAACCGTCAGGAGAATAACCAGGCCGAGCACGCCACCGTCCCTTCCCAACTCTTCAGATTCAGCCCACAGCGGCTCAGCCGCCGAACAGCCCCACGATGTCGTTGAACGTGACGATGATGAACACGGCGCCGATGAGGACCATGCCCACCAGGGCCACGGCGTTCTGCAGCGCGATCGGCGCCGGCTTGCCCCGGATCCCCTCGAAGAGCAGGAAGATGAACTGACCGCCGTCCACGATCGGCAGCGGCAGGAAGTTGATCACCGCGAGGTTCACGCTCACGATCGCTCCGAGGAATAAGAGCCACACCCAGCCCCGCTCGGCGATCATCGTCCCGATGTGCGCGATTCCTACCGGGCCTTTCAGGTGCTCGACCTTCACGGTTCCCTGGAACAGGCGCGCAAAGGTCGTGTAGGTGCTGAGCATCACCCGCCGCGTCTCGGAGAGCCCCATCGTCAGTGAGCCGATCGGTGTGCCGCCCGTGAGCATGAACCGTTCCAGCTGGAACACGCCGGCCGGAAGCGGGCTCACCCACCGCAGCGCGTGCAGCCGCTCCAGCTCGTCCCGCTTCAACTCCCACGATCTCGTCACGACATCTCCGCCCCGCTCGCCAAACGGCAGGCGCAACTCAAGCTCGACGTGGGCCGTCTCCGCCCCCGCCTCGAAGTCGTCGAGCGTTGCGGCCACCAACGCCTCACGCACGTCGAGCAGGTTCTCGACGCTCAGCCCGCCCACCCGCAGGATCGTCATGCCGGGGTGATCGATCACGCGCAGGGCAGCGGGCTCGAACAGGCGCTCCGTCTCGTCGGCCGCGGAGATCAGCGTCCGCTCCGGCATCGACAGCAGCGTGCTAAGCAGGTTGGTGTCTTGTGCGACGAACCCGATCTGTCCCTTTCGAGAGACACTGGGCGTGAGCTGCACCGTTTCGGTCGAGCTGCCCTGGCCGGTGCGTCGCGCCACCGCCACGCGCAACGCTCGCCCTCGATTCGCGCGGATCTCGGCCATCCCGGCCGGCACGCTCGGAAACTCGACGTTGCCCACGCGCTCGAAGATGTCGCCGGAGACGAGCCCCTGCTTGGCGGCGCGGCTTTTCGGGTCGGCCCGGGCGACCGTCATCACGCCCGCAAGACCGAGCACATGGTCGTGCGGCACCTGCTCGCCCGAGGGCATGACCGCGATGTCCAGCTCGAGTTCGGCGATGGGCGTGATCTCGCCCTGCACCACGCGTCCGCCGCTCTCGAATCGAAGCTGTAGCGGTGCCCCTTCAGACTCTCGCACCGCCTCCAACAGTTCGGCGAGCTGCTCGATCTCCTCGCCGTTCACGTGCGTCAGCCGCATGCCCGGCTCCACCCCGGGCAGCCCGATCCGTTGCATGAGCCGTGTGAAATCCTCGATCTGCGCACGGCCCTGCGGCGTTTCGCGTTTTTCCTCGGGCATCGACCACAGCTGCGTCGTGAACGCCGGGCCCACACCCAACTCCAGCAGCCCCGTCATACGAGACTCTGTGGGGACGATCTGAAAAACCAACGGCATCGGCACGCCCGATCGCTCCACGCGCAGTGTGACCGCCCGACCTCGTTTGCCCATCGCCGACGCCAGGATCAGGTCGTTGAACGAGTTCGGCTTGCGGCCGTTGATAGTGAGAATCTCATCGCCCGCCTTGAGTCCCGGCGCGTCCACACCGGCCGCGTGCGCGTTCACGGCCATGGTGACGGCTGCCGGCGTGCCCGCCCGCACGATGCCGATCTTGGCCGGCTCCGTCTCCAGACCCATTGTGAACACAACCACGAACAGCACCGCTGCGCTCACCAGATTCATCGCCACTCCCGCCGAGATTACGATCAGGCGCTTCCACACCGGGCAGTTCTGGTAGCTGTCCTTCTCGGCGCTGACAGCCGACGGATCCAGGTCCTCCTGCCCGAGCATCTTCACGTACCCACCGAACGGCAGCACGTTCAGCCGATACTCCGTGTGGCTGAGCTGTGAGAGCGCCGAACGGGCGGCTTCGCGGGACTCGCCCGGGCGCCCGCGCGCCCGCGTGAGTAGCGCCTCGACTTCCCCTTCGCTGGAGCCGCGCTGCATCCCCATGCCCTTGCGCCACGACACGACCGCCGGCCCGAACCCGACCGCGAAGGCCAGCACCCGGATCCCCGCCCACCGAGCCGCCAGAAAATGCCCGAGCTCATGGACGAAGATGATCATCCCGAAACCGAAGATTACAAGCAGGAGGTCGAACATGGTTGGCCTTACGACGGGCGCCTGGGCGGGTCTCAGATCGGGCGGTCCCGCGCCGCGGGCACGACCCGTCTCGCCTCTATTATTCGACCCGGATGGCTCGCTCGCTCACCAGGATTCCGCCAACGTGAAAAAAAAGCCCGGGGAACTCGCCTCCGGGCTTCGTGAACGCGTCGAATCCCCTGCTCACGTGCCGTATTTCACGGCACACCCGTAGGCCTTGGTCTTCGGCGTCTCGATGGTCTCGCCCGCCAGATGATGCTCGAGCGCCTGTTTCACGTAGTTCTCCTCGCCCGAATCCTTTTTCCGGTTGTCGATGGCGCCCTTGTACACGAGCACTCCCTCGGAGGAGATCACGTACATGTGGGGGGTCGTCTTGGCCCCGTACGCCTTGCCGACCTTCCCGTCCTCGTCCAGCAGGATCGGGTATTCGATATCCCACTTCTCCTTGGCGTCGGTGTTGACCTTCTCGCCGTGCCCCTGCTTGCCGGGAGCGCCGGAGTTGATCGCCAGCCACACCACATCCTCTTTCTTGAATCGATCGAACGTCTCCTTCATGGTGTCGTTCTCGTGCGCGCGTACGACCCAGGGGCACCCGGGGTTGAACCACTCGAGCACGACCGTCTTGCCGTCCTCGAGGTACGCCTTCAGGTCGTGCTTCTTCCCGTCCAGGTCCGTCAGCGTGAAGTTCGGCGCCTTCTCGCCTATCTTGGGCGGGTCGGCGTGCTCCGCGTGTTCCGGGCCGAGCATTGGTGCCGACGCGGCAAGCGCACACACCGCGGCTGTGGCAAGGATGGTCCCGGCCAGTCGTCTATTCAGCGATCGGGTCATATTCGTCACTCCTGTCGATTGACTGCCGGGCTCAGGCCCGGCGGGCCTTATTTTTGTGAGGCGATCCGCTCGAATCACCCCTTCGCTTACCGCTGCCTTGGCGGGTCGACCGCCGACCCGTCCTCCACACTCTTGGCATCTTCTATCGGGATCGTCACCCGATGGATGCGTGTCGCTCCACCCCGCCGCACCTCGATCAGCCCCCGCACCCTCGGCCGGGACTCCTCAAAGTGTACCACAATCTCGCCCGATTTCGACTCGCCCTCGCGGATGAGATCCCTGGGCGCAGCACAGTCTGCCGCCGGGTAGAACGCCAGATACTCCGCCTGAGCCGCCCGCACGCGAAGCGTCGAGCCCGCCAGCTCGATCTCGATGTCGCTGTCCGTGTCCGTTTCGCTCTCTGGCAAGCGCGAGCGGGCTTGGGCGAACAACACGGCCTGGCCGGTCTTTGTGCGCTCCAGCCCGGGTTCACCGACCGGCAGAACGATCGAAACCTCGCCCTGTTCGAGCAGGCATATGTCCTTGCAGACCATCCACCGCAGCCGACCCTGCACGCGGATCTCGTCGCCCGGATTCGCGTCCTCCGGCACGTCCACTGGCACGAGCACGAGCGCGTCGCCCTCGTACACGTGGTCCAGGATGAACTCGGCCGTGACCTCCCGCCGCGGCGCGGGCCAGACCATTGCGCCGATCTTCACGTCGTCGTCCGTGTCCCACCGCACCTGCATCGGCATGCCGGTGTCGTTGAGTCCGTCGAAGTAGACGTGCCAGCCCGGCTCGATCTGCATTCGGATCCCAAGCCAGGCCCGCTCGCCCGGCCGCACGGTCTGGTGCTCGCTGACCAGCGTCGCGTGCACCATGCGGTCGTCGGCGCGAACACCCTCCGGCTGGCCGAGCGCCGGCCGCCACGCCCAGGCGGGCAGCGTGCAACTGACCACAACAGCCATTCTCGCCGCACGCCTGCCGAGCCTGAACGCCATCCAAACCTCCATAGCGGGCCCACATGGCCCCGTGCCCGCTCAACGCCCCTTGTCCGGACGCATTGCCTGTCGCCACACGATGAACAGGCCCATCCGCCCGCGTATTCTTTGGCGATGCCGCAGATCACCTTTCACTCGTCGCCCGCCCGCATTGTATCGGCCGGGATCCTCTTCGGCCTGGTCGGATGCACCTCGACCGTTTCGGACAAGGACATCAAGACAATCCCTCTCTCGGACGTTCGCACCTACTACGTCCTTCAGCAGCGCGAACCGGGCGGCACGATCATCGTTCTCATCGACCCGCGGACCTCGGCGGCCTACCAGGCCGCCCACATCCCGGGTGCCCGCAACATGAAACTCCCGGAATTCAAGCGAGGCGACGCAAGAGACCCGGAACTCGAAGCGTTTGACCGCATCGTCGTCTATGGGCAGCACCCCGGCGACTACTTCGCGCCCGGCGTGGTGAAGCGCCTCCTGGAACTGGGGTACGACGGGGTCTGGTTCTACGCCGGAGGCCTGGACGAATGGGCGCGCGTGTACAACATCGAGTCGGCCGACACCGAGGACGGCTCGTGATCGGAGCCGCGCTGCGTCTTCCCATCGGCTGAAAGTAAAAACGGAGCGGGACACGTGGTCCCGCTCCGATGGATATTCAGCCGCGATCCTTCGAGACTCAGCCCATGGATGACAGCGAGTTGAGCAGCCCCAGCGGGGCGCCGCCCGTGCTCCAGCCTCCGCCGAGGAACAGGTCGTAGTGCGTCATCTCGACGATGAACGGCGATCCCGCCGAGACCTCGATCGCGAAGAACTGCAGGCCGCCACGATCCAGGATCAAGTTCAGCTCGTGCAGCTTGAGTGTCGCGAAACCATCCGCCGCCAGCGTCACCTGCGTCGTCGCAGTTTCCCCGTTCAGGAAGAACAGCTCGACATTCACGGTCAGCACGGTGCTCGACGGGTTGTAGAACCCCAGTGTTTCGAGGTACTTGACGCCCGCGGACGCCGTATTGATGAACGCGTCGCCGAAGAAGAAACTCATGCCGGCGTCGGTGCCCGCCCGAGTTGCGTTGGCCTCACCGGCGAACGACTCGGTCGCGAGCACGGTCACCTTGCCCGTCGCGTCGTAGCGCAGGCCCACGGGCTGGTTGGACGTGAGCCCGAGGCCCGCCGCGTCCAGCGCGATCGTCTGGCCCGCCTGGATCTCAACGATCTTGATGACATCCGGGAGCGCCACCTGCGTGTAGCTGGAGCGGAGCGTCACCGACACCACGCTCGGGCCGGCGTTGAACAGGCTGACCAGCGGCGTCACCGCATCGGTGTTCTCCAGGCTGGTCACAACGCCCCGCGTCGCGCCCCCGTTCGAATCGCCCATCACCGAGTACCCGATCCTGTTGTTGGTGTCGAAGTGGCTCAGCGACGCCACAATCCCTATATGACTGTCGTTCGGGTCCACCGGCGCGGAGGTGATGATCACGCCGAACGTCTCCGTCGGCAGCGGCGATGTCGAAGCGATGTCCCACCCGCCGCGACGGTTCCCGCCGAGAGTTTGTGTCAGCACAACCTGCCCGCGAGACGTGAACGCCGTCATCGTGACACGCACATCCGTCGGGTTGGGGTTGAAGAACACCAGGAAGTCATTCACCGCGCCCGGCTGGCGCGTCACACTCGCGAAGCTCCACACCACCGACGCCGTCTCCGTGAAACTCTCGCCCAGCGCCAGCCCGAAGTCGTAGTGCGCGAATACCGCGCCCAGCGGGCCATTGGACGTGATCTGGATGGAGTACGGCTCGTTGGGCGCGATGCCGTCGAGCACGGCTCCGAACCCGCTCAGCGTGATGCCTCCCCGAGCGCCGTTGCTCAGCCGCGTGCCGCCGGCGGGCGTCACCGTCACCGGCGCCAACGTCGTGTTCTCGTAATACAGCGTGATTTCGTAGGTCACTTCGAACGTGTTCGGATTGGCCAGGGAGACGAACTCGCGGATATTCGGGTTCGCGAATCCCTCTGGGAAGTACAGGTGGAATACCTCCGGGGCGGTGTTCACGCGGACCGAGTACGATCCGAAGCTCGCCCCGACCCCGCCCACCTCGAGGTAGAACACCTGCCCGACGCCTGTTGACGGGAACGCTGTCGATGCCTCCGCCCCGGGCACACCCTCGGAATCGAAGCGGATCAGCTGTTCCGCCTGGTTGTAGACGCGCAGCTCGGCGTCCAGCAGTGAGCCATCGGGCGCGACGATCTGAACGAACGCCTTGCCGCCTGCCAGCGAGGTGAACCGGAACAGATCCGTATCGCCCGACACTTCGATCGTGCCCGTCGCCAGACCGTCGCCGGTCCGCACGGAGAGCGAGATCACCGTCGCCAGCGAGAACTCGCCCGCGTCCGCATGATCGTCGTTGATCGGATTGGGCGGGGTCGTGGGTGGCTCGCCGTCGATCGCGACGGCGTAGTCGCCCGTCCGCTGCGAACCCGCAGGGTCGGAGCTGACGAGGACGTAGTAGATCTCGCCCGCCGCGCCGGCGGTGAGCGTCGTCACGACGCTGCCGTTGCGCAGCCCGTCCTCGTCGCCGGCGCCGCCGTCCACGACGATCGCGATCGAGTTCTGGCTCAGGTCGAACAGCTCAACGATGGGATTGAAAGCGCTCACAGCCGCGTCGATGCTGATCACGTAGTCGTCGCCGACCAATGTCTCGAAGAAGAACAGGTCCGTGTCGGTTTCCTGGCCGATCGTCCCGACCGCGGCGCCGTCGCCGGTCTCGGGCGACAGCAGGATCTGGGTCGCGAGCACGAACTCGGTCCTGTTGGCGTGATCGTCCGCTGTGGGGGCATCGATGGACACGGTGTAGGACCCGTTGTCCACCGTCACACTTCCGCCCGAAACGCCGCCGATCACGAACAGGTAGGTCTGGTTGCGCACCGCGGTGAAGCTGAAGGTGGCGGTCGAGGTCGTGGCATCGCTGCCTGTCACCACCTGCTCCCCGGTCGTGAGGTCCGTGAGTCGGTTGAAGCTCGAGTCATACACCCACAGGCTGGGCCGCAGCATGCTCGTGCCGTCGGACAGCACGGTGATCGATGCAGGCCCGCCCGCCGGCGAGACGAACTGGAACAGATCCGTGTCGCCGCTGATCTCGAGGATGCCGGACGAGGCGCCCGTGCCGAACAGCGGATCGACGATCACCGGCGAGGCGAACTCGAACTGCGTGTCGTCCGGGTGATCGTCCGTGGGCGAGATCCGCAGCGAAAGTTCGTAGTCGCCGAAGTCCGCGTTCGGGTCCACGCCGGCCACAACGATGTAGTACGTGTTGTATGTGTTGCCGGTCAGGAGCGACGTGCGTTCCGGAGCCGTGACCGGGAAGAACGTGTGCGAGTTCAGCGAGGTGGGCCCGTTGTCGTTGAACGCGACCTGCAGCAGCACCGGGTTGCCCGCCCTGTCTTCCTGGATCTCGTACACACGCACGATCGGGTCCAGCGACGAACTCAGGCTTGTCAGCGTAATCTCGGCGATGTCGAACGTCAGGGTGTTGAACTTGAACAGGTCGATGTCGCCGGGGGCTTCGATCCTGCCCGAGTCCGTCGCGATCCCGAGGAAGTCCAGGATCTCCAGCTCCGTCGCGTCCAGCCACTTGCCGGCGCTGGCGTGATCGTCGCTGAACGGCAGGCCTGAAACGTCGATCCGATATGTGCCGTTGCTCGAGGTCTGCCCGTCGATCTGCACATAGAACTGGTCGCCCTTGAGCGCCGCCACCCCCAGCGTCAGCGATTCGCCCGCCGGGGCGTTCGCGCTCGCCAGCAGGAAACCGCTCTGGTCGTAGATCGCCATGAACAGGTTGAGCGTCGAGCCGGCGCCCGTCGGCGTCACAGTAACCGACGCCACGCCCTCCGCCGGAGCGATGAACTGGAAGAAGTCGATGTCGAACGGGTTGAAGATGTGGTTGTCAATGACGCCCGTGATCGAGCCCGTCCCGGCGGCAGAATCCATCGCGATCACGGTGGACTGCGAGAAACTCACGCCCGTGCCCATGATGTTCACGTGATCGTCAGGTATGCCCGTATTCGGGTTCGCGAACGGGAACAGGTTCGGCATCGAGTTGATGAGCAGCTCGTACCCACCCGTCGCCGAACGCCATTCCACGGTGCTCGGGTCGGCCTGGAGCGAGCGGAGCTGGGCGCTGGAAACCTCGATGAAGTACTCCTGGCCGGCCTGAACGTTGATCACTATCCGCGCGTCGCGCTGGGTGAACCATCGCTGGAAATCGCCCGTCTGATAGAGCTCCATCGCGCCCTTGACCGCCGCATTGTCGTCGTTCTCGGCGATCAGCACGAAATCGTTGTCGTACACCTTGAGGTATGAGTCGAAGAAGCTGTTGAGCGTCTTCTCCTTGAAGACCGTCTCGGTCGTACCGTTCACAAAGTCCACGATCTGCTCGAAGAAGTCGTCCGAAATCTGGAGCGTGGCTATGCGGATCTCGGCTGTTCCGTCCGCCGGTGCGCGGAACTTGTACAGATCCGTGTCCTGGATCCACTCGATCCCCGCGAGCTCCTGCACCTGCGTAACGGCCTTGCCCGATGGAGTGATCTCGTAGCTGCGGAAGTTGAACGCCGAAGTCCGCGGGTTCAGGAAGTTCCGCCCGTCGCCAACGCCGCCCGATCCGGTCGAGAGCAGGATCTCCGACGCCTGTGGCCAGGAGCCCGCGGGGAACGGCTCGGTGTGCCTGGAAATCACGTCGATGCCCTGCGGCTGCTGCGCGTCCGTCCTCACGGTGAGCGTGTAGCGCCCGGTCGACGCCAGGCTCGTCAGCTCGATGTAGTACGTCTCACCGCCCCACACCTGGATGCCCTCAAACACAGTCGGCATGCCCGGCGCCAGCGAGAAGTCGAGCATACCCGCGGGGTCGGGGAGCGGCGGCTGAATCGTGTCATTCGTATAGATCAGGTCGAAGTTCGAGTCGTACACACGCAGGAACATGTTCACGTACGCCTCGGCCGTTCCACCGATCACCATCGACACTCGGGTCGCGTGACGGTCGTTGCGGTCCCACTGACCGGCGATCTCGTCATTCATGCTCGCCAGTGCAAACACCGTGTTGTCCGTCCCGTCGCCCATCGCGAACCAGACGTAAGCCGGAACGAAGAGATTCGGATTGAACTTGAACGACGCCAGCCGAAGTGCTTCCAACGATCCGTCAACAAATGTGAACTCGCCTCCGGCGTACAGCACCGGGCTCTCGACGATAAATCCAACGTCCGTGTCGAATTCTTGGTCAATAAACGCGTGCAATGTCCGCACGGGCGCATTCATGCCACCGCTCAGCGTGCTCATCGCCTGCACATTCTCGTCGTTCTGGTACGCCGCGACGAACGGCCCCGGACTCGTGAAATCACCACCGATTGCGAGTTGATCTGCGAAGTTCTCGTCTTCTCCGTCCCGATCCCACACCTCAAGCGCGTACACCGGGCCGTTCGTGCCCGCCCCGGCGGGCTTCCACATCCTCACCAGATTCATCATGTCGTCGTCGTAGACGAAGAAGGCGGCCAGGTTCGACGCTGGTGTCGCGCCGCCTACTTGTGAGAAGGCGCCGCCGGCATAGATCGCGGATCGAATCACCGGCTCCATCGGATCCGTGTCCCAGAACGTGTAGTTGTGCAGGGCATAGACCGGCCCGTTCGTCCCTCCGCCCATGTCCTCGAAGACCAGGGCGCCCATGTCCGGGCGGACGAACGTAATGTTCGGAGACGGCGAGGTGAAGTCGCCGCCGACGACCACGCCCACGTCTCCGAACGGATCCGCCGTGTCCGGATCCCAGATCGACAGCGCGTACACCGGGCCGTTCGTTCCGCCCTGGATCGCAGCCCAGTCCACACTGCTCCCTGGGATCGCGCTCCCATTCCAATCGCCGATCGCCAGGTTGGCGCCCGCACCGCCCAGGGCGGTGAAGCTGCCGCCGACCACGATCGACGCCGCATTCCCCCCGCCGGGCAGCGTATACGTGGTGATCGCGTTCACCGGGCCGTCGGCACCGCCGAGGTCGAACCACTCGAATCGCTGGAACTGCGGGATGAATCGCCAGGCGGCGATGTGATCGAACGGCACGCCGTCGATCTCGGTGAAGTCCCCGCCGACGACCATCATGGCCCGCTCGCCGCCGGCCCCGTCCGGGTCCCACGCCGCCATCGCGCGCACCGCACCGTTGAAGTCGCCGCCGACCGGCCAGTAGTCCTTGGCGTCCCAGATGCCGATGTTGGGCTTGACGACCGGCGTGTACGTCGGGCCGCCGGTCGTGCCCTTGAGCGTGAAGCTGCCCAGCCCGCCGAGGTACAATGCGCCGTCCTGGTTCCCGTCGTCGCCGTTGTACTCGCCCAGCACGTCCGTCGGCGGCACGAAGCTGAACAGGTCCGAATCGCCCGTCTGGTGGATGCGTCCCCGCGCCAGCGCCTGCACGAAGTAGCTCTTGCCTCCGATCGGGTTCCCGAACGGGTCGATCAGCAGCTGCGGTTCGCTCCACTGGATCGGGGTCGCCAGCCCGAACTGATCGAGCAACTGCTGGTATTCGGGAGTTCCGATCACCGGGAGGTTCTGCGGATCAAACGTCGGCAGGCCCACGTGGTCATCCACCGGGCCGGCCACGATCCCCTGGTTCCACGTGTGGTGGGCCTCGACCCACACTGCCAGGCCGGCGCCCGCCGGGAAGTTCGGCACGGCGTTGTCGAACGATTCGATCACGATGTGATAGCGTTGATTCGCGTTCAGCTGGATCTGAAGCTCCGCCGAGCCGCCGAGCTTGTTGAAGCCGAGCTGGTTGCCCTGGTCGTCGTACAAGTGCATCGCCGGATCGTCCAGGGGTGGTGCCCCCATAACCCCCACGCCCCACGATGTGATCACATGCAGACCCGTCCCGAGCGACTGGAACACGAACGACAACGGATGGCGCGCACTTTCCATCTCGCCCTCGACACGGTCGCTCAATGTGAGTATCTGCCGATTGACCGGGTCGATCGGCGCTTCGGTCGACGCGAAGTCCGCGTTCATCGTGACGCCGCCCAGCGCGAGCGGATCCCCCGGCACGAAATGGTCGCCGCGCACCCGCACGTAATACGTTGTGTCCTGGAATGTTCGAGTCGCCGCGTACGGGTTGCTCAAACGCCCCGCCTCGCTGTCGAACGTGATGCGTTGCCCGTCCGGGCCGTACACGTCGATGCGTGCGTCAAACAGGTCGGGGTCCGCGTCGCCGTAGAACGTCGCGAGCGAATCGAATGCGTCGTCCACGGGCGTGGTCATGCTGAACACGAGGTCTTCGCCCGGCAGCACGATCGTGGTCGAGCCCGAGGTCCGGCCGGTGTTGCCGTTGATCGTGAGCGGATCGGTCTTGGCGTCCACGCGGACGACGTAGTCGCCCGTTGCGGCGGCGCCCGTGAATACGTCGCTCATCACGCGCACGAAGTACGTCTCGCCGCCGGTCGCCACGAAGCCCGCCCACCCCGTGTTATTGAACCCGCCGGTGAGCAGGTCGCTGCTCGAGCCCGAGGCGACCACCGTGCCGTCCGCGGCGTAGACCTCGATCCGCGAGTCCAGTGTGCTCGGCGACGCGGTGTTGAGCGTGTCCGCCCACACGGTCACGAAGTCATCCGCGGGGGCGACGAAGCTGAACAGGTCGTCGTCCATCGCCGGGCTGATCACGCCCGTATCGCTCGCCCGCCCGTTGGGGTCCAGCGTCAGCACGGTCGAGTTCGCGACATTCAGGGGCAGCGCAAAGCTCGGGTGATCGCCGCCGAGAAGAATCCGATTCTCCAGGGTATCAAGCCCCTGGAAGCGCGGGGCTACGCGGTGCACCGTGCCGGCCGATCGGAACAAGCGCGCGATGCGCGATGAGCGATTGCGGCGGTCAAGTGTGACGAGTTCTTTCGCGTTCGGTGACATGGCAGACTCCATCTGTTCCGCGGTCTGTATCCGATTGCCTTTTCCTGCGGCGCGGCGTCGCGCAACGGGCCTGATTCGTGCCAGCCTTCGCTGTTCATCAGGCCGGTGCAGCCAGCCGCCGGGGGGTGGCGGCCTTGGGGTGGGGGCTCACGGACTTCCTGCACCATCAGTCCGGTCGCCTCGGCTATACGCAGGATACCACACTTTAGGTTCTCGCGTCCAGTCCTTCGTGAAGTTTTGGGTTGTGTCAGGGTATTCGATTCCCGGTCATTCTTCCATCGCCCGACGCACCGCTCCGGCCGCGAGCAGGTCTGCCGCGTCGTAGATAGGCAGTGGCGAGTTCTCCGCCGTCACCAGCAGCGGCGCCTCGCTGGTCGCCAGGATCACCGAATCGCACCCCCGATCCGCCAGACGCTCGATGGTCGCGAGCACGGCCCGCTGCGACTCAGGCCTGATCTGACCGAACACCAGCTCCTGAAAGATGATCCGATCCAGCATCGCCGCCTGTTCAGCGTGCGGCGCCAGCACCTGGATGCCGCGAAGACCGAGGCAGGTCTGGTAGGTCGAGCCTCCGGTCACGAGCTCCGCCCCGATCAGCCCAGCTACCTTCCGCCCATCGCGGTCCAACGCCTCGGCCACGAGGTCGATCATGCTCAGCCAGGGGATGGGCGACCCGGTTTCCGCCAGATGGACCCCGTGCTGGATCGCGTTATCGGGGGTGAAGCAGAAATCCGCCCCGGCGTCGGCGAGAATCTTGGCCGAACGTCGGAGCCGATCTCCCACATCGTGCCAGTCCTGCTCGCGGATCGCCTTGAGGTAGAGTTCCAGCGGCTCGTTGTGCAGCGAGAGCTTCGGATGCTCCTCCTGGGGGAGCACCCTTGAAGCGTGGCGAAAAATCTGGCGGTAACACAGCGCCGCGCCTTCGGGGCTCACTGCCACGATGCCGATGTGCTTCACCAACTCGTCCGTGCTCCGAATTCCGTCGTCACCCGACGGTCACCACGGTCAAGCATACCCAAACACGGGCTGGGGCATGTCCCGACCCCGCCTCGGGGAGTACAGTTCCCGACCATGCCCACGCCGCCCGAGGACGACCCGTTCCGGATTCTCGGCCTTGATCCCGCGTTCGAGATCGAGTCGGGGGATCTGAACCGGGCGTATCTGACCCGTGTGGCCACGCTGCACCCCGACGCTGCGGGCACAGACGCCGACGCCGCCCGGATCAACGACGCCAGGCGGATTCTCGAGGATCTGGAGTCGCGTGCGAACGCGCTTCTGCGGCACCTGGGCGGGCCTTTGAAGGAGGATCATCGCGAGCTTCCGCCCGGGTTTCTCACGGAGATCCTGGAGGCGCGAGAGCACATGGAGTCAATCACCGACTCTGACGACGCCGAGGCGCTGACCGCCTTTGCCGCTCTGGCCGAAGATCGCCGCAAACACCATGTCGATCGCGTCGCCGGGCTCTTCCGCGCCCTGTCCGACCCGCCGACACCCGAGGCCCTCACGCAGATCCGTGTTGAACTGAACGCCTGGCGCTACGCCGAACGCATGATCGAGCAGCTCCAGCCCGAAGCCCGGTCTTCATGAACGCAGCCCTCCTGACGCTTCTGCTCCCGTTGGTGCTGCTCTCGGCCGCCTGCTCCGGCTCAGAGACGGCCCTGTTCAGCCTCAACCATGCGGACCGGGTGAAACTCGGGCGAGACCACCCCCGGGCCGCCCGCGCCGTGGCTGTGCTGCTGGCTCGTCCCAAGCAACTCCTGCTCACCGTGCTCATCCTCAATACGACGGTGAACGTCTCCTATTTCGTCATCTCAAACGTCCTCATCGGCGGTCTGGAAGGACCCGTCCTGGTCGTCGCGTTTTCCGTCGCCTCGCTGCTGGTCATCATCCTGTTCGGCGAGGTGCTCCCGAAGCTGGTCGCCGCGGCCCATCGCGGCACCTGGTGCGTCGTGTTCGCTCGGCCCGTGCTGCTTATCGACCGCGGCATCTCGCCGGTCCGGCTCGCCGTGGATCGGTTCGGCCTCTCGCCGCTGTACAGGCTTGTCAGCCCCAGGCGAACGACGCAGCTCGCGCTGACGGCGGGCGAGCTGGACGCGCTGCTCGAGCAGGGTGAACACCAGGGCGTCATCGACGCGCAGGAGCAGGATCTGCTCGCCGCTGTCGTGTGGCTTGGTCAGACCCGCGTGCGCGACGTCATGACGCACCGAACGGAGTTTCAGTGGCTTGAGCGCGACGCGTCGCGTGCCGATGTGGCTCGACTGGTCGCGCAGACCCGACGCTCGCGGCTGCTGGTACGCGACGCCTCCCCCGAGGGCGCCGTGCTCGGGCTTCTCGACGCGGCACGGTATTTCGCCGATCTCGAGCGATCGTCCGCGAACAACGAGTTGCCAGCCCTGGACCGCTTTATCGACGCCGTGGACTTCCTCCCCGACTCGGCCTCGCTCGATCAGGCGCTGGAGTACTTCCGGCGGGCCGGCGCGCACGTCGCCGTCTGCGTTGACGAGCACGGCTCGGTCACGGGCGTCATCGAGATCGAGGACACGGTCGAGCGGCTGCTGCCCATCGCCGCTGAGCCCGATGACGATCTCCAGCATGAGATCCGGCGTCTGGGCACCGGCCGCTGGTCCGTGCCGGCGCGGCTCCGGGCCCGCGAGTGGATGGAGGTCGCCATCGGGAGCGAGCCGGCCAATCTTGACCCGCGCGTCTCAACACTGGGCGGTCTGGTGCTCGCCTCGCTGGGCCGCGTCCCCGAGCCCGGCGATCGTGTGCGGATCGGCTCGGTCACGATCGAGGTCGAGTCCGTCCGCGGGCCGGCCATCATCAGGCTCATCGTCTCCATCGAAAACAACCCGGTCACGGGGGGGGCGCCATGATCCTGCACACGATCGGTTTTATCGCGCTGGTGATGTTCGGGCTGGCCGGCTCAGCGCTGTTCAGCGGACTCGAGACCGGGATCTACTGTCTCAGCCGCGTTCGCCTCAGCCTGCGCGCCGACCGCCACCCGCCCGATCGGGCCGCTCGTATGCTCCTGAGCGAGGTCGATCACACGATCCGAACACTGGCCACGCTGCTCATCGGCAACAACTTGTTCAACTACGTCGCAGTGCTCGGGCTGACCGTGATGCTGCAGCGACACATCGAGTCGGAGCTCGCCGTCATCGCGCTCATCGCCGTCGTGTTCACGCCTGTTTTGCTCGTCGTGGGGGAGTCTCTGCCCAAGGAGCTCTTCCGCGTCGGCGCCGATCGACTCACCTACACGTTCGCACGCACGCTCGTCGTCGTTCGCTGGGTGTTCACGCTCACCGGCATCCTGCCCGCCGTGATGCTCTTCGATCGCGCCGCGGCCCGGATCACCGGTGCTTCAGGCTCGGAAGCATTCGGTCGCGATGCGCGAGGCCGGATCGCAACCCTCCTCAAAGAGGGCGCCACACTGGGCGTCCTGACCGAGTCGCAGACACGGCTCATCGACCGTGCACTGGCGCTGCGCAACGCGACCGTCCGCGACGAGATGATCCCCTGGCGAACCGTCCGCTGCGCGCAGGCCACATGGGACCGCGCCGCGCTCATGCAACACATCGGCGCCACGGCGCACGCACGCCTCCCGGTCGTCGGCGCGGACGGCTCGGTCAGCGGTGTGCTCTGGATCCTTGACGCCTATCTCGACGCCGGGGAAAACTGGGCGGCACTGGCCCGCGAGCCGGCCCGTCTCGGGCCGGAAACCACAGTCCGAGAAGCACTCAAGGCCCTGGGCGAGTCTCCCGCACGGGTGGG
>JADFOF010000288.1 GCA_022563015.1 Planctomycetota bacterium | reverse complement strand
GCCGCGCGGGGCTGCCACCGAGCCGGCGCAGGAACGACCCCGCAGCACCGCCCGGGCCTCGCTCGACCTCGTTGAGCACGCGCGTCAGCCGAACCACGAACCCGTCCAGCCGACGGTAGTCCATCGGGTTCACGATCGGGAAGCCCCGCGTGGGCTCGATGACTTCGATGCGGATGAGTTCGGCGAACGACTCGGGCTCGTCGGCGTCGAATTGCTGTGTGAACAGCGCGTCGTCCACACGGACGAGCAGGTCGACGTGCCCGTACACGTGCCCGAGCAGCGCCATGTCCTGGAAGAGCGAGATCCCGCCCGACGCCTCCCACACCGCGTCCAGCACCGCCTCGATGCGCCGGCGGAGCGGCTCGTCCGGCGCTGTGGACAGGATCTGCACCGGCTTGCCGAACATGAAGTCCACCATCGTGTGCACGCGCCAGGCGATGTCGTTCTCGATGACGATCTCGCGGCCTGCGGCGCGATCGTCGATGGCCAGGTCGTGCCGCGCCGCCCCGGTGATGCGGATCGGGAGCCCGGATTCCTGGGCCAGCCTGCGTCGCGTGCCGAGTCCGGGCGCGCTCGCTTCGTTGCGGTAGTAGCGCCAGAGCGGTTCGAGCCGATCGCGCACCCGCGCCTCGTGCTCGGCGATGAGGGCGGCCAGCAGCGCCTCGTCCAGCCCGATTCCTGAGAACACGTCAAGCGTCATCGCGTCGGCCTCCTGCGGTTGCGGCTTCCCGAGCTCGGGTGGTTGCGGCGGATCCGGTCCGCCCGACACTCCTTGCGCCGGGGCGCAGGCCGTGCGCACAGCGACGCCCGCGCCGGACCGCGGGCCTCGCCCAACACCTGCAGCCGAGGGCGGTTACAAATCTGCGAGATTTTCGGTGCACACCCCGCGCGCCTGTGCCGGGCGTGCGCACAGGACGCCGAGTCTGAGTCCGCGAAGGCTCGGATATCCCCGCCAGCGCGACCCGAGGCATCGCGATCAGCACCGGGCTCTCGACACTCTGACTCGATCCAACCGCGGCCCGGGCGTATCCTCGCCGATGCACCGCGCCGTCTTTCTCGACCGCGACGATACGCTCATCGCGAACCGGACGCTTACGGATCAGCCCGGCTGCGCCCCCGGCGACCTGTGCGATCCGGCGCGTGTGCAGCTGCTGCCCGGCGTGCTGGACGCGTGCGCCCGCCTCGCACGCGCCGAATACCTGCTCATCGTCGTGACCAACCAGGGTGTGGTGGCTCGCGGCGGAGGCACGATCGCGCAGGTCGAGGCGACCCACGACAGGCTCTGCACGCTGCTCACCGCTGACGCCACCCCGCTCCTGCACGCGGTCTATTACTGCCCGTATCACCCGGCAGGATCCGTCGCGGAGTATCGGCGCGAGCATCCGTGGCGCAAGCCCAACCCGGGCATGATCCTGGCGGCGGCGGCGGATCACGACATCGAACTCGCGTCTTCATGGCTCATCGGCGACGCCCGGCGCGACGCCCAGGCCGCGATCGCCGCGGGGATCCCCGCCGACCATTGCCTCCTGCTGGCGCCCCACGGGCGCGTGGAGGATCTCTCGTCGGCGGCTGCACACATCCTGGCGCAGAGCGTGTAGCATCTGCCAAGCCGTGGCCTCGCCAACCGTCAATCCCGCCCGTCTGCTGGTCGTGCTCCCGTCCTGGGTGGGCGATTTCGTGATGGCGACGCCGGCGCTACGGCTATTGCGCACGGCGCTGCCGGGCTCGCTCATCGGCGTTCTGGCACGCCCGACCATCGACGAGCTGCTCGCCGATTCCGATCTGTTCGATCAGATCCACCTCGATCGCCCGCACGGCATGATGGGGCCCAAGCGCGTGGCCTCACGCATCCGCCCGCAGCGGTACGACACCGCGCTGCTCCTGACCAACTCGTTCTCCACCGCGCTGGCGGCGCGCCTGGCGTTCATCCCCCGCCGCATCGGGTACGACCGCGACCGCCGCGGCTTCCTGCTCACCCAGAAGCTCACGCCTGAACGCCGGGCGGACGGGGCCTTCGAGATCGTCCCCGCGTGCGAGTACTACTACCGCGCCGCGCGGGCGCTGCTCGAGGGCACGGACCGCGGTCCCGTTGGGCTCCCGCCGGGGGCGCACATGGAGTTGACCATCAGCCGCCCGCAGCACGCCGCTGCCGAAAGCATCCTCGTTCGCGCCGGGATCAGGTCGGACCAGCGGGTGGCCATCCTCAACCCCGGCGGCAACAAGCCGGGCAAGCGCTGGCCCGCCGATCGCTTCGCCGCCCTGGCCGACCACCTGGCCGAGCGTCACGGGCTGAGGGTGCTGGTCAACGGCTCGCCGGCGGAGGCCTCGCTCACTGCGCACGTCGCCGCTACCGCTCGCACCACCGCCATCGCGCTGCCGCCGTTCGGCGTCACGCTGGGTTCGCTCAAGGCGCTCATCCAGCGGGCGTCCATTGTGGTCAGCAACGACACCGGCCCGCGCCACATCGCCGCCGCACTCGGCACGCCGGTGGTAACGCTCTTCGGCCCGACCGACTCTCGGTGGACGACGATCCCGGCCCCGGCGGGCGAGGAGGTGCTCGTCGCCGACTCGACGCTCGGCCCGCTCGCATCCGCCGACGACCATCCCGAGCGCTGCCGGGTGGACCGGATCGAGTTCGACACGGTGGCGCAGGCGGTGCAGAAGATGCTCTCTCAGCCCGTGGCGAAGCGTAAGCGCGACTGAAAAGGTCGGCACGAAAAAATACCTGTTGGCACCCGTTTCTTCCCTTGACAGTCCCCCCCCCAGTGGTAGCCTCGTTTCAGGGCAGCTGCTGAGCACACCGCGTCGAGTGCGCTGCGTGCTGAGGGAACCAGCGATTGAACAGGCCGCCGTGGCGTTGCGCGGGCAGCCTGATCGAACGCATCAGCAGGAGGCCCGCCATGAGAGGATTGTTCGTACAAAGATCGGCACTCATTGGTGCCGTGCTCTTGGCCGGTGCCACATGCGCGACCGCCCAGGAGATGCACGTTGCCGTCTCGAAGGTTGAGTCGGGCGAGTGGTTCTGGGTCGCGATTTACTCGGGTGCAGTCGCCACGCCTTACGTTGAGAGCGTGGTGGCGCTGCGCGACCCGGCCACCGCGACGGGCGACAATCTGCGGGTGGTGCAGTACACGCGTGGCGCGACCTGGACGAGCCAGGCGTGGACGACCGCTGAGCCATGGGAAGCGATCAACTGGATCAAGGACGATCTGGGGCTGTCCGACACCGAGGACGACGAGTGGGGGATCTGCAACGACGCCGGGGTCGAGGAGTCCGTGCCGCCGGTTGACTACACGGACGGGATGCTGGCCGAGGATCCGTGGGCGCCGATCGTGCTCGCGCTGGCCGACCCAGCGTCGTATATCGAGTTGTTGGTGGATCTCGGGTATGCAGCCGCCGATCTCGCGCTCGAGAACGATCCGCTGTGCACGAGCGATGAGGTATTGGACGGGCTGGCGGGCGAGTTCGAGTCGTTGATCGCCTCTGGCGACATCACCGTGCTGAGCGTGGGCGAGGGCGGCGTGAACTGCGACTCGTTTGGCGCTCCACGTCCACGTCCCATTCCACCCGTGAGGCCCCCCAAGCCGCCGACCGCCCCGCCCTGGACACCGCCGGGCACGCCCGGGCTTCCGACACTTCCGACGTGGACACCGGGAGGGACAGGA
>JADFOF010000287.1 GCA_022563015.1 Planctomycetota bacterium | reverse complement strand
CGGACGGAGGTCGGGCGGCCGTGCGGGCAGCTTGACGAGCGCTCGATCTGCTCGCGGATCGCGACCAGGGCGTCGAGTTCGTCGTCGCTCATCTTGTCGCCGGCCTTGATGGCGGCCTTGCACGACATCATGTCCAGGATCTCGTGCAGCGTCTGCTCGTCGGTGGGATTGAAGTCGTCGGACTCCGCTTTTTCCAGGAGTTCGTGTATGAAGGGTCCGGGCTCGACGCCCTTGTCGAAGAGGAAGGTGGGGAAGCAGTGCACGGCGATCGAAGCGGGGCCGATGGGCTCGGCCTCGACGCCGAGACGCTTGAACAGGGGGGCGAGGCTGGGCAGGCGTTCGATCTGCGCGGGCGAGGCGTCGAGCACGGCGGGTGTGAGCAGTCGCTGGCTTTCGAGGTCGCCCCGGCCTAAGCGCGCCAGCAGGAACTCGAACATGGCGCGCTCGTGCAGGGCGTGCTGGTCGATGATGACGACGCCCTGCTCGTCCTGAGTGACGAGGTATGCGTTGTGGATCTGGAGCACGCGGGTGGCGGGGGTTGGGGTGGGGAGCTGGTTGGGGTGGGATGGTCGATCGGCGGTGTCGGGTTGACCCCCCACTTCCGTGGGGGGCTCGGTTTTGGGTTTTTCCAGGGCGTCGCGGAGGGCCTCGTAGCTGAGTGAGCCGCTGGTCATCGCGGGAACGTCGCGCGTGAAGTAGTCGCGGAACCTGGCGGGAGAGAGGTTGGGCGAGGAGGGAAGCACGGCTTGTGGATGCGCGGGGCTCGTTGAGCGGACGGCATCGAACGCGGGGGTCAGGTCGGCGGAGCGCAGCGCGTCGCGGATGGCGCGCAGCACGACCGAGTGCACGAGCGAACTGTCGCGGAAGCGAACCTCGGCTTTGGATGGGTGGACGTTGACATCGACGGCTGAGGGATCCATCTCGAGCATGAGCATGGCGGTCGGGTGACGGGAATGCTCCATAAGCCCTCGGTAGGCCTCCTTGATCGCGTGCTGGATGGCTTTGTCGCGGATGGGTCGGCCGTTGAGGAAGACGTGCTGGGCCTTGTTGGTGGCGCGTGCGATGGCGGGCAGGCCGACGAGCCCCCAGAGCGAAAGCCCGCGGGCGTCGTCGAACTCGTCGGCGTGGACTTCGAGCAGCTGTGATTCGAGCTCGGGGCCGAGGATCGCCAGGGCTCGCTCCTTGGGCGACTGGTCCGGCGGGAGGTCCAGGGCGACGCGCGCATCGCAGGTGAGGGTGAAGGCGATGCGCGGGTTGGCGGCGGCGAGGGCGCGCACGGCGTCGGCGCAGCGGGCCTGCTCGGTCTGCGGCGTGCGGAGGAACTTCCGCCGGGCCGGCGTGTTGAAGAAGAGGTTGCGGACGGTGGCGACGGTGCCGACGGGGCCGGAGGCGGGGCGGACGGGCGATTCATCGCCGCCGACGATCTCGATGAGAGAGGCGGATTCATCGTGCCTGGTCCGCGAGCGGATCGAGAATCGCGAGACGGAGGCGATCGAGGCCAGCGCCTCGCCGCGAAACCCCAGGGTGGCGATGCGAGAAAGGTCTTCGGGCGCGTCGAGCTTGCTGGTGGCGTGCGCGGCGACGGCGAGGGAGAGTTGGTCGGGCTCGATGCCCACGCCGTCGTCACAGACGCGGATGAGCTCGATCCCGCCGCGCTCGAGTTCTACGGTGATGCGGGTGGCGTGGGCGTCCAGTGCGTTCTCGACGAGTTCCTTCGCGACCGAGGCGGGGCGTTCGACGACCTCGCCCGCGGCGATCTGGTTGACCAGGAGCGGGTCGAGTCGGCGGATGGGGCGCGTGCTGGGGGCGGCTTGCGCGGTGGATTCGGGCACGGCGGCATTGTACGGCGAACGGGCGTGGGCGGTAGACTGGGGGGCATGAGCATCTTCGAGAAGATCGTCGCCGGCGAGATCCCCTGCCACAAGGTGTACGAGGACGAGCGGGTGCTGGCGTTCCTGGACGTGAACCCGATCAGCGAAGGGCACACGCTGGTGATCCCCAAGGAGGCGGCCGAGACGCTCGATGCGCTCAGCGACGAGTCGGCCGCGGCGATCGGGCGGGCACTGCCGCGGATCTGCCGGGCGGTGATGCGGGCGACGGGGGCGAGCGCGTACAACGTGCTTCAGAACAACGGGTCGGCGGCTCACCAGGTGGTGATGCACGTGCATTTTCATATCATCCCGAGGTTTCAGGACCGCGGGCTGGGGATCGGGTGGGAGGCGCGGAGTCTGGATGCCGAGACGGGAGCGGCGCTTGCGGAGGGGATGCGGAAGGCAATGGGGAATGGGCAATAGGCAATGGGCGTGGGGTTATGGATCGTGGATGAGTGTGGTGCCGAGTGCGGGGAGGTTGACGACGCCCTGGGGTGTGCTCAGGACGATGCAGCTGGTGGGTGCGATGTTGAGGACGCTGCCGGTGAAGCGTTTGCCGTCGTACTCGAAGGTGTGGCGTGTGCCGCGGAGCACGTTTCGCCTGCGCCACGCGAGTGCGAGGCGAGTGGGGGGCAGTGCGAGGGCGTGCTCGAATCTCGGGAGCAAGCGCTGGGCGGTGTCGAGGCGTGAGAAGTGCGAGCCGAGCTGGTTCAGTGAGACGGCTTTGTCGATGAGCTGGTCGGGCCAATCACGAATGGTCTGCGCGACGTTGATGCCGATGCCGACGAGTGCGAGGTTGCCGATTCGTTCGATGAGCACGCCGGCGACCTTTCGCCCGCCTTGCCTGTGATTCTCGACGACATCATTGGGCCACCGCAGGCCGACGGGCCTGGGCTGACGGATCGCGCGCAGCATCGCCCGGGTATAGACCAGCGCGTGTAGGAGCGGGTCTGCTGGGCGTGACACGCGGAAGAAGAGTGCGTCCTCGACGGTTCGGCAGGCGGCGACGCCGGCTGCGAGTGAGAGCACGCCGTCGTCGAACATCGAGCCGTCGATCGCGAAGGTGACGGCGAGCCCGTGGTCGTTGGTGTCGGCCCAGGCCCGGCCGAGTCTGCCTCGCCCGGCGCGCTGGCGGCCGGCGATGAGCATGAGCCCGGGCTGGCGGTCGGCCAGTCGTGCGGCGGCGGTTTGTGTGGAATCGGTGTCGGCGACGACCGCGACGCGTCGGATGACGCCCGATCGGCGAGCGATCGATGCTTCCAGGCGGTCGGCCCATTGGTCAAGCGGCGGATCGGGCGCGGTCATGGGTGGTCCGGGCGCGGTGGTGTGGCGCGGGTGGCCGGCGCGTCGCTGGGGGTGTCGGGGCCGATGTCGAGCCCGAGGTCGATCCACGTGGCGCCGTGGGTGATCGAGCCGCAACTGATGCGTTCGATGCCGGTGGCGGCGACGGCGCCGATGGTGTCGAGCGTGATCCCGCCTGAGGCTTCGAGCGCGAGGTCCGGGTTGTGCTGGTTGCGCAGAGCGACGGCGTCGCGGAGCGCGGCGGTGGGCATGTTGTCCAGGAGGATGATGTCGATGAGCCCGGGCTCGACCGCCAGAAGGATTGTGAGTTGCTCGAGCGAGTCGGCCTCGACCTCGACGAATGCGGGCTGTTGGTCGCCGGCGCGTGCGGCCCGTGCGAAGCGGGTGACTGTGTCCTGGAGTGTGTCGGGCGGGATGCCGGCGAGGTGGTTGTCCTTGATGAGGACGGCGTCGTGGAGGCCCATGCGATGGGAGTAGCCGCCGCCGCAACGGACTG
>JADFOF010000286.1 GCA_022563015.1 Planctomycetota bacterium | reverse complement strand
CTTCCCGCTGCGCGACGGGTCGAGCTTTACGGCGACGGTGGATCTGGACGGGTCGGTGAACGAGCTGATGCGCAAGATCGAGCTGGATTCGGAGCTGGTGGCCGGGGTCAATCGCGTCTCGGTGACGCTGGACGCGACGGGCACGGGGATCGTGATCACCGACCTGAACAGCGGCGCGGGGACGCTGATCATCTCGGGCACGGTCGGGGCGAACACCGCCCTGGCGCTGGGGATCGAGACGGACCTTGCGGGCGTGGCCTCGGACACGGTCTCCAGCGGCAACCTCCAGCACGCGTACCTGTCGCACGCGACGCAACTGACGGACCTGAACCACAACAAGGGCGTCGGCACGGGGTCGTTCACGATCACGGATTCGACCGGGGCCCAGACGACGATCACCATCGACTCGGGGGACCGCTCGATCGGCGACGTCATCAAGTCGATCAACGGGGGCAGCGCGATCAAGGTTCGGGCGCGGATCAACGACACCGGGGATGGGATCCTGCTGTACGAGCCGGGGGCGGCCATCGGGCAGAACATCACCGTCACCGACACCACCGGGGCCGTCGCCAGGGGGCTCGGGATCACGGGCGAGGCCAGCGGCGACGGGGCGGAAAACTTCATCGACGGCTCGTTCGAGCGGCGTGTGGAGTTCGACGCGACCGACACGCTCGACGACGTGGCGCGCAAGATCAACGAGGCCGGTGCCGATGTCACCGCGTCGGTGGTCAGCACCGGCTCGGGGAGCAACCCGTACAAGCTCAGTCTGTCGAGCAAGTTCTCGGGCGATGCCGGGCGGTTCATCCTGGACACGGGCGGGTACGATCTCGGGCACACGACACTGGAGACCGGGCGGGACGCGGTGGTGTTCTTCGGCGGGGGCGACCCGGCGACGGCCGAGCTGCTCGTGAGCTCGTCCAACACACTGGACAACATCCTTGGCAACGTGACGATCGATCTGAAGCAGACGAGCACGGAGCCGATCCAGGTCACCATCACGCGCGACAACGAGTCGATCGAGGACAAGGTCGTCGCCTTCGTCGAGTCGTTCAACGACCTCATCAAGCGGATCGACTTCCAGACGCGGTTCGACCAGGAGACTGAGATCCGCGGGCCGCTGCTGGGCGACAGCACGATGATCGGGCTGCGCACGGTGCTGTTCAACACCATGTTCGGCGAATCGGAGAACGTGACAGGGACGTTTGACCGGCTCCTGCAGGTCGGGCTGACCATCGGTGCCGGGGGCGTGATCGAGTTCGACCGGGATCGGTTCCGCGAGGCGATGGAGCAGGATTTCGAGAGTGTCGAGGCCCTGTTCGCGGAGCGCGTTCTCAAGCCCAAGGTCCCTCAGCCCATCCCGGGTGTGCCCGGGGCCACCTTCACGGATCCGAACGCCCGCGATGAGTTCAGCTCGCTTGGTGTGGTGGGACAGCTGGAGGAGCTGGCCAGGCGGTACATCGACTCGATAGACGGTGTCCTGACGCTGCGCACGCGTTCGCTGGACGATCAGATCGCGCTGCAGAATCGCCGGATCGAGCAGTTCGACATCCAGCTCCGGGCCCAGCGGGTGAAGCTCGAACGCCAGTTTTTGGCGATGGAGAAGGCGATCGCGATCCTTCAGGGCCAGGCGGGGATTATCGCGTCGATCTCCGCCCTGCGGTAGAACTTGCCGACGGCAATGGGTGGTGCGAGGTGCTCAAGTCGTGCGGGCTCGGCGTCGATAACGGAGGAGAATGCCACACCACCCGAACAGCGCCGACGCGTACCTGAAGACCAGGGTTCTCACCGCCAGCCCCGAGCAGCTCCGGCTGATGCTGCTGGACGGCGCGATCAAGTTCGCCCGGCAGGCCAGGGCGTGCCTGGAGTCCAAGGACCACGAGGCGAGCTATGAGGGGTTCAGCCAGGCGCGTGCGATCGTGATGGAATTGATCGTGACGATCGATCCAGAGCCGGCCCCGGAACTCGCCGCAGGCGTGCAGTCCGTCCTCTCGTTCATCTTCAGCGAGATGGTGGAGGCGAGCATGAGCAAGGATGCGTCGCGGATGGACGAGCCGATCCGGCTGCTCGAGTACGAGCGCGAGACCTGGGCCCTGTTCATCGAGCAGTTGTCCAGGGAAAGGGCCGGCGCCGAGGTTCCCGACGCGCTCAGCGAGCCCAAGCCCGACGCACGCCCGAAACTCAGCGTCGAGGGCTGACCGGATTCAAGCCCGATCATCGGGCCGGCGTGCAGGCCAACTGCGCCGCCCAGTTGTCAAACGCGAAAATCGGGCGGACGTTGGCGTCGATAAGGCGGTGGCTCTCGTCGAGCAGTTCCAGGGCGCGGGCGGCCCACTCGGCGGCGTCGGCGTCCGGGCTGCGCAGGCGGGCACGCAGGTGCGACGCGATGAACCGAACGACCAGGCCCGCAGCCGCTTTGTTCGCCGCGTCCTTGCTCGCGTGCCTGTGCCCGGCGACCCATTGCTCGGACCACGCCTTGATGAGCTCGTCAATCGCAGCCCCGAACTGGATCGGATGGCGCTGCGCGATAAGCTCCTCGAGCATCGGTTCGAGCGACCCACGCCACGCGGGCAGGCCCGTCGTGAGCGCCAGCATCGCCTGTCCAGGCGAGCCGGCGGCGAACTCGAGCAACCAGTCCTGATGTCCGGCGGGAACGTCCAGACGCGCATCGGCAATCCACCGCTGCATCGCCTCAATCGACAGCGGACGGAACGCGACGTGGCTGCATCGGCTCCGGATCGTCGGCACGAGCCGGTCGGCGGCTGAAGAGACGAGGATCACCAGCGTGCCCGGTGGCGGCTCCTCGAGCGTCTTGAGCAATGCGTTCTGACCCTCGCGCGCGAGCAGTTCCGCCCCGTCCACGATGAAGACCTTCGAGGCCAGCGCGCCCTGGGTCGCGCCCGTGAGCCCGGCCGGCTCGATGAGAAACTCCTTGACCACCTCCAGCGGGATGTTGCGCTGCTTCTGGTCGCGGACCCTCTGGTCGCGGCTGAAACGGGCCAGCTCCTTGACGATGATGTGCAGGTCGGCGTGTGTGCCGCTGGCGAGTCGGCGCTGGGTCGGGCTGTCGGGATCGGGCCGGACCCTGCCGGTCAGGTCGGCAGCGCTGGATGGATCGAGCGCGATCGCGGCGAAGGCGAGCGCCGCGGTGAACTTCCCCACGCCCGAAGGGCCGTGGAAGATCCACGCGTGGTGGAGTCGGCCCGAGACGATGGCGGCGTCGATCTGCGCCACCGCGTCGTCCTGCCCCACGAGCGCGTCCAGCGCGATCGGAGCGGTGACCGGGAGCTGCTCACGGTGCGTCGTGTCGATGGTCTTGACTCGCGTGGCCACGGGCGGATTGTAATCACCCGGCGAGCCCCCTGCGGGAGAAAGTGGTTTCTTCGCGTCACCCAACAGAGCGCTACACGTGGCGGAGTTTGTTCAGGCCGTTCATGGCGGCGACTTTGTAGCACTCGGCGAGCGTGGGATAGTTGAAAACCGCGTTGACGAAGTATTCGACGGTGGCATTGAAGGCGATGGCGGTTTGGCCGATGTGGATGAGCTCCGTGGCGCCGGTGCCGATGGTGTGGACGCCCAGGATAACGTGCGAATCCTGATGGATGAGCATTTTGAGCATGCCCGTGGTGTCGCCCAGGAGGTGGCCTCGGGCGATTTCGCGGTAGTTGGCGATGGCG